>JAQVDI010000045.1 GCA_028698375.1 Patescibacteria group bacterium
GGCCAATCAATTCCCAATTTTAAAACTTTATATTTCGGTTTTTCTTTTTTGAAGCTCGTGAAACTTTTGCCGCTAGACAAACAAACCTCAAGCGCGCGCATTACACGACGTTTATTATTTAAATCAACATATTCCGCAGCCACAGGATCTAACAACTTAAGCTGTTTTATTAAAACTGGTAAATCTTTTTTGTCTAATTGTTTTCTAATTTTTAAGTTTGCTTTAGGCGCAAAATTTATTCCGCGCGTCATCGAATCTAAATATAACATTGACCCACCAACCAAAAATGGAATTTTACCACGGCTAACAATATCTTGGATTACTTTATCCGTCATTTTTTGAAATTCAGCGACTGTGAAAGTTTTATTTTTATAATCAGCAACGTCAATCAACCAATGAGGAACTTTTTCAGCAACACAATAACCATATTTTTTTTGAAATCCATTTCTATTTTTTGACTTTGTGTTTTCCACTTTTGCACTGCCAATATCAAAACCCTTATAAACTTGACGAGAATCGGCAGAAATAATTTCGCCATTAAATTTTTTTGCCAATTCAATCCCTAAACTTGTTTTACCGCTAGCAGTTGGCCCCAGAATCACAACTATTTTTATTTTTTTCATATCTTAAATTTAGATAAAAATAGCTAAAATGGCAAGGCGCCACTTGACAAGAAAATATAATGGGTATATATTCAATATAAGAAAACAACTTCGGCCGACAACTAAATAAATTTAAGGAGTAAATTATGCCAAGACAAGATGGAACCGGTCCCCAAGGTCAAGGACCAATGACTGGCCGCGGTATGGGCCCTTGCGGCCTAGGATTAAGGAGAGGCGGCGGATATGGGATCAGAAGGTTTATTTCGCCTAAGAATGAAATTGTGGCTTTAACTGAAGAGCAAAAAATTCTAGAAGAAGAATTAAAAGCTGTCAAAGAAGAATTAGAAACACTCAAGAAAGAGAGCTAAAAATAAAAATCGTCGCTAATATTGTTTTATGGAAAGTGGCGATTTTTATAAAAATCGCTTATTATAGATTTAAATTATGACAAAAGAAAAAATTTCACTTATTGCAATTATTGCCAACGCAGTTTTAGCAGGAGGAAAAATAGTTGTTGGTCTTGCTTCTTCTTCTGCTTCAATTTTAGCTGAAGGAGTTCATTCTTTAATGGACATTTTCTCTTCTACTATTAGCTATGCTGGCATAAAAATTGCCAAAAAACCAGCAGACAAAAAACACCCCTATGGACATTATAAATTTGAAGTTTTAGCTGGGTTAATTATAACAATTATTTTATTTATTACGGGTGCAGGAATTATTTATGAATCTTTCGGTAATTTGTCCAACCCCTCTTTAATTAAACTGCCGATTTTAGCTATTGGGGTTATGATTTTTTCCATGGCTGTTAATGAAATAATGGCGCGCTTAAAAATTAATTGTGGTAAAAAGGAGAACTCGTTAGCTCTACTTTCAGACGGTTTTCACTCTAGAATTGACGTTTACACTTCAGCAGTTGTTATTGTTGGCTTAATTGTATCTAAATATTGGATTTATGCTGATTCTGTCTTAGCTGTTTTGATTGGTTTGTATATTATTAAAGAATCATTTTCTTTAGGTAAAGAAGCTGTTGATTCACTACTTGATGTTTCTGCAGATGAAGAAACTGAAAAACAAATCAAAAGAATCGCCCAAAAACAAAATATAAAAATTTCGTCATTAAAAACTCAGAAAAAAGGTTCTATTATTACTGCCAATTTAGAAATTGAAGTGAATCAGCAACTCACTGTTGAAGAAGTAAGTAAACAATCAGAAAATTTAAGAAAAGAATTAATGAAAGCGATTAGCAATCTTAATTATGTAACGATCCAAGTAAAAAGTCACGAATTAAAATCAACTTTTTACAAGCCTTTTTTGGGCCAAGGTTTTGGTTGGGAGCAAAGAGGTAGATTCAAAAATAAATTAGAAGAAGCTCAAGGCAAAGGCCCAGGGGGTTATTGTGTTTGTCCAGAATGTAATTATAAAATAGATCATCAAAAAGGAACCCCTTGTTCTGCTTTAAAATGCCCTAAGTGTAAAATTAAATTAGAAAGAGAATAACTTTCTCATAAAATAACAATTAAAAAAATAATATGCCAAGACCACGACTTTGTAGATTTATAAAATTTAATCCAAATGTTACTTATTTCAAACCTCAAGGTATTCCTTTGAGAAATTTGGAGGTAATTAAATTAACTTTAGAAGAAGTAGAAGCAATTAGATTAAAAAATATTGAAGATTTAGAACAAACACAATGTGCTCAAAAAATGAAAACCTCTCAAAGCACTTTTCAACGCATTTTAGCTTCCGCTAATAAAAAAATAGCGCAAGCTTTAATCCAAGGTAAAGCTATTCAAATAGAAAAATAAATAAGCAAAAAGCCGGCGAAACGCCGGCTTTTTCAATATCCTAGAACTAGTTTATTGTTGATTGTCGCAAGTTCCATCACCATTGGCATCAACAAAGTTGCCATTTCTTTGGCCACTACCATTAACATTATTTTGTCCTTCACCATTACCAGCCCAAACTGGTTTTGAACCAAAATCTTCCCGGAGAACTTTGTCATTAATTTTGGTAATTTTGAAATTTACACCTGCTTGTTTTTTGCCTAAAGCCTCAGCTCCTTCTACAGTTATTTTATCACCAGACTGATAAGTGCCAGCATAACGGCTAGGACCAACACCAGCAGTATATTCTTTACCAGATTCACCATCTTTGAAAGTGATTAATTGACCTTGAGTCTTAGAAATTTCACCTTCAATTTTCACAATTTCTTTTACATCACCATCTCTGGCGGTAAAAGTACCAATTTTTTCTGCAGCCAAAACATTCTGAGCCACTAAACCACCCAAACCAACTGCTAAAGCTACACCAAACGCAATTAATAATTTTTTGTTCATTTTTTTAATTTAGTTTTTAACATGCGCTGATCAGTTCGCATAATATAATACGCAAAAATCAAATTTTTATTTCAAACTATTTTTACCTTTCATTTTTTGACCTTGTCCATTAATGTCTGGTCTAATTTGTAATGCCAAAAAAGTATTATCACTTTGACGTTCACCAATAATTTTTATTTCTTCATTAACTTCAATTTTCGCTCTCCCAAAAATTTTAACTTTTTGATAATCAATTTCCCAAATTACACCTCCAAGATCTTGCAACACAAAAATTTGTTGATCTTTAATCTCTAAAATTTTGCCAGCCAACAAGCCACGATCTGGCTGATTCCATATTTTCTCTTTTTGCTGACTAATTTGACGATAAAAAGAAAAATCTTGAGTTAATTTTTGATCAATCTTTTTACCAATACCGCCATAAAACAAAATTATGCCTAAAGCTAAACTAATTATAAAACTAGCAATAAACATAAAAAAGGCATTAAACCGATAACTTTTTTTAGTTAAATAAAAATCATAAATTGCCAAACCAATAAAAATCAAGATAATAACTAACCAAAAATAAGGTAATGATAAAATAACAGCTTTTAAAAAACTATGGTGGACATAATAATAAGCACTAAAACTATCAGCTTTTTGATATTGATAAATCAATGTCGCCACTGATAAACCACCAAATAAAATTGATAAAACAAAAAGTGACCAAAAAATATAATTTTTAAATTTAAAAAACCATTTTGGACGAAGACTAATTCTATTCTGTTTAATTTTTTCTAAGGTTTTCTTACTAATTTTTTCCATATTATAAATTAATTTTTAATTGAATAATTTTATCTTTAAAAATTTTTCTCGCCCGATGTAATAAAGTCCCAATTGTATTTTGTGGCTTTTGCAAAATATCCGAAATTTCTGCATATCCTTTATCATCAAAATATTTTAGAATTAAAACTTCACGATAAATAGGTTTTAAACCATCTAAAACCTGATTAATTATCTCTGCTTCATTTTTGCCGATAACAATTTTCAAAGGATCTTTTTCATCTTGAATCAATTTAATTAATTCATCACTTTTAAAAGTAGTTTTAAATTGAGGTTTATTTTTAAAACGACGAAAATGGCTAATAGTTTCATTGTGGACAATTCTAAATAACCAAGAAGAAAATTTTAGATTTAAATCAAAATCATTTAAATTGCGATAAGCCTTGATAAAACTCTCTTGCAAAATATCTTCAGCATCTTCTTTGGTCACTAAAGCGATATTTTGAATATAGCTTAATAATTGTTTTTCATAACGCTGCATTAAAAAAAGATAATTATCTGCATTTTTAATGCTTAATGCCACCAATTCCTGATCTGTTTTTTTGAGCCAAAATCTATCAACCATAACAAAACAAGCTTATTATTAAATCTCTCTATATTCAATACGCGAATTAAATAAATTTTATTTCAAAAGATGCTTTTACAGTTTAATCCATTTATAATAAAAATATGAAAAATAAAAAAAGAAAATTAATCTGGTGGATAATTGGAATAATTCTGCTCTTGGGTATAATCGCTATAACTTATTATTATTTTTCTAAATTTCAAGACAATACCCAAAACGAAACAATTGAAATAAAAGAAATTGTTAAGCCTAATCAATTAGAAATTAAAAAAATGTATTTTGGTGATGTTTTTTGGGGGCGCTCAATTAACGATTGGGCGCAAGCAAGTGAATTAAAAGAAAAATATCCCTTTTCCGGGCTTTCAACTTTCAACAGAGAAAATTATCAAGCCTGGATTGGCAGTTTAAATTGTCCTATTACTGACCGCCAAATT
>JAQVDI010000046.1 GCA_028698375.1 Patescibacteria group bacterium
TATTTTTTATTGCTTCTTTTGGAGAAAATTCTGGTGTTTCCATTTTAATTTAATTTATTATTACATACTATTATAAATAATAACAATATAAATTATAAGCCCACATCAATAATTTAAAAAATGTTTATGGTGAAGATGGTTAAGATGGTGAAGATGTGAGGTTAGCTTGAAATTTAGCCATACATAACTGCTACTTTTCTCTAATCGTGGCTATTATAATTATTGTAAAAAAGAAAATTAAAACTACCAAATTAATAATTGCAGATATTTTGTTCTCGTAACCATTTTGAATAATTCCGATAGCAACCATCAAGATACAAATCACCAAAAAAATTGCCATTAAAATTAATAGTATTTTTTTATTGCTAAATCTTTTCCTAGTATTTTTTGACATTTTTTACCTTGTTGAATATTTAAAATTTCTGATTATTAGCAAAAATAAAATCTTTGTGAAAATTCTTATGGAGCTTTTCACAATATTTAGCATTTTTTCTATTGCCAAACCTTTCCGCATATAATTGGCAGATTCTCAGAGAGGTACATATTAAAAATGAATATGTGGCAAGTGAATGATGCCCATCTTTTACATTGGGTAAATAATTTTTGTCATTTTTGTCTTTTTTAATATGAAACTTTTTAATATCTGTCCAGCTTGTATGGACGGCAAAATTACCGCTAGAATAAACCATTTTAAAAATTGCTTCAGGTTCTTCTCCAAGCTCGGTTGCCATTTTTTTGTAAGTGAGTTTTCGGTGCCAAGACCTTAGTTTGCAATTCGGCAATTTATCTATATTTAATTTGTCTTTTTCTATTTCTTTTTTTATTTTATTAATTACTTCGCCTACGAGATCAATATTATATTTTTTTTCAACTTTCTGAATTGATTCAAGAGATTTTATCATATTTCTTTGCCTCATCGCGTCAGTTAAAATGAATTCTTCAAAATTTTCTTTTCGCCATTTAACTATCATGTATTCTAAAGATAATCCGGTTTCGTAGAGCGGTCTTATTAAAATATTTGTTGCGGTATAATTTTGATTTTTAAGATTATTTAATATTGAATTGAAAAGTTTGTAAAATCTAGCAAGTAAACCAACGCAAATTTTATATCCAATGTTGTTATCAGGAGCCAAAATCTTAAGGCATCTTTCTAACGCCGAATTAGTATTTAGTAGAAAAGTCATAAAATAAAGTTCTTGGTTGTTGCTTTTATTATTATTTTTCACTTTAATTTTTTATTAATTACATTATACCAAAAACCACCCAATTTTACAGGTGGTTTTGGCGGAAGATTATGAAAAATTTCTAACTTCCTAAATTTTCGAAACAATTTTCTTGTCAACCAAGCATTTCTTTAGCCAGTTTTATTTCACCAATTTCCCATCTTTCAATTCCAAAACAATTTTTGCTTGTTTGGCAACTTCTTTGTCATGAGTAACAGCAATAATCGTTGTTTTTTTAGATTTTGCCAAATTTTTAAGTAAATCAATAATAATTTTCGCGGTTTTCGAATCCAAATTTCCTGTTGGTTCATCTGCCAAAATTAGAGCTGGTTTATTAGCCAAAGCTCTGGCAATTGCCACTCTTTGCTGCTCGCCGCCAGAAAGTCGGCTTGGAATTCGGTCTTGTTTATCAAGAGTAATTCCAACTTGGTCAAGCAGCTCAACCGCCCTTTTCATTCGCGCAATTTTTTTAACTCCAGCAAATTCCATTGGTAAACAAACGTTTTCGAGTGCTGTCAGGTTTGGAATCAAATTATAACTTTGGAAAATAAAACCAATTTTATCGCGGCGATATTTTATCAATTGGCTATCTTTCATTTTGGAAATCTCTTGTAAATTTACTTGAATATTGCCTTCGGTTGGTTTGTCTAAGGCTCCAAGAAGTGAAAGCAAAGTGCTTTTTCCGCTGCCGCTTTTTCCTAGAATTGCAGCGAAGACTCCGGTTGGCAAATAAAAACTTATTTTATCAACCGCATCTACTGTGTAGTCTCCGGATTTAAATTGTTTTGTTAGATTTTCAACTTTTAACATAGTTCTCCTATTTTATTCTGTTCGCATTATTTCAGCTGGTCGTATTTTGGAAATTATAAATGATGGAATAATGCTGCCAATAATTGCAATAATAATTGCTGCGCCCAAGCCGTACAAAATAATTTTGTAATCAACCACTGCTTGTAAATTTTGTAAGCTATCGCCTGCTCTTCCTAAAAATTCGCCTGCCATACGCATCATTTGTCTGCCACCTTCTCCGCCCAGTCCGCCTGGACCGCCAGCTTGGCCAGCCCCAGAAGTAGTAGAAGAAGTGCTATTATTTATCAAAACCTTGAGTATAGGATTGCTAAACGCAAAGCCCAAAATAATTCCCAAAACGCTTCCCATCAAAGTTAAAAGCGTTGATTCAGAAATAAATTGAGAAACGATTTTTAAATTTGAAGCCCCAATTGCTTTTAAAACTCCGATTTCTCGACGTCGTTCCCTGACAATCATAATCATTGTTAAAAGAATTATCACTGATCCAGCAATTACAGCGCCGATTAAGCTATAAAGAGAAATTGTTTTAATATTTTCCAAAGAACTGGTGGTTTGTTCTGTTGCATCTTGGCTAGAAACAGTATCAACATCATCACCTAATTTTTCTTTAATTGCTGTTTCAACATTGGAAATATTATCAATCGAACTCACCTCAACAATAATCGAATTAATTTCATTTTCTTGGTCAGAAAGAACTTGAACGGTTTTAATTGGCATTAAAATACCTGCATTAGAAAAATTATTACCAGAATCAAAAATTCCCACGACTTTTATTGATTTATCCCAGGCGGTAAAAGTAGAACTAACAGCAAGATCATTTTTTTCAGCTAAATTTTTTCCAATCAAAGCAACATATTTGCTGCTTGATTCGTCAAATTTTGTTCCGCTTATAATATTTAGTTCACTAATATTTAAACTGGTTGTAGAATCTAAATTACTTGTTCCAGTAGCATTAATTGGCATTGAAAAATTTTCTGGCATATTTTCATTCATTTGAGAATTATTCTGATTTTCGCTTTCCATTTGCCGTCTGCCAAAAGAACCAGCTTCAACAGATGATTCTAAATTTGTGTCTGTGTCTGCGGAAAGTCTGGCAGAAATAGTTTTTGTAATTCCAGAAACATTTTCGATTTTAGAAATTGTAGTTGCAGTTGTATTTGTTAAAAGTTCGCCGCCACCTTCAAAACCGCGAATTCCTGCTGGACTAACTGTGATTGTGTTGCCAACAGAGCTTTTTACTTCATCGATTTTCGATTGAACTGTTTTTAAAGACAAAAACATAATTAAAGCCATTGCAATGGAAAGCGCTAAAATAAAAGTAATTGAAACTGTTCTAATGGAATTTCGAAAAGCGTTTTTAAACCCGCGATAAATAATACCCATTTTCCTCCTGAGATAAATTAAATTATCGGCGAAATTTTAATAAATAAAAATTAGAATACTTTTGCAGTTCGCCTTGCGACAAGTAATACAAATTTTTTAAATTTTTAGTGCAGATTTTATTTAGTGCTAAAAATAAAAAAATCCTAGCGGCGGGGTTGAGATAACCTACCTCTGGGCGAGTGTTTGATTTTTTTGTGCGAGTGTTTATGAATCCTGATCAGCTGCAGGACGCTTGAAGAACAAGCCAAAGCTAGCGAAATTGCGCCGAATTGCAGTAACTAGCTCCCATCCTTTTAGAGAATATTCATCCAAAGTTTTTTGTATCTTTTGCATATCATCACATGCATACACATATTTATGATCCCACCTTTTCTTACTCATTCGTATCTGTCCTTTCATTACTTCATGTTGGTTTTCGTTAATACATGCGTTTTCTAGCATCTCTGGTGTAGTAGCAGCCTGGATGATCGCCGCGACCGCCGAGCGTGTTGCCACCTTCACGGTCGTAGAGAGTTCTGTATAAATAACCTCGAGAATGGCTTTGAAGCAAGCTGATTGTGCCTTGGCCAATGATTTCTTCGCCTGGCTGAAGCTGAAGTACAACGAAATCATCATGTGCCAATGGCATGAATTGTCTGCAGGATTGTTGCAGGATTAGAATCGTCACTTCTTCTGTCGCGAGCTTTTGGATAAACTCGCCCAATTCTTTTCCTCCTTTGCCTGGAAGGGTTAAACAAGGACAGTCAAAAAAGTTTTCCTCCCAACCCCAGAAGCAATTATGCTCGCCCTCAACTTCTGGTCCGTCAAGATCCGGCCACTTATACGAAGGATACTTGAGTTCTGGCGTTTCAGGCTGCAGAAAAACTAGGGCAAATTGATGTTCATTAACTTGATGCGTAAAAGAAATGCTTTGGTAACCAGTCCGCAAAAAACATTTGTCTTTTTGAACCTCACCGGGTTGTTCGTGTTCATAGGTCTCAATTAGTTTTTGCCCAAGCTCGAGCGGGCACGAGCTGGAAAAAACTTCTCCAGTCAAAAGCAATACCTCTGCGCTTAGAATCGCAATCTCATCTCCAACAGAAATTCTGACGACTTCGGGCATCGTGGTCATTGTAGATCTTCTCCTCTCGGATTTCGGTTTGTCAGGATTGAGATTATTTAAATTCTATTAAAAAACCGCTTTGATGTAAAGCGGTGATAAGCAGTTTTAAATGGAGGACCTGGCGGGGATCGAACCCGCGACACAGAGCTTAAAAGGCTCCTGCTCTACCACTGAGCTACAGGTCCAAAATTTAAATCAAAATTCAAAAATTAAAAAATAAAAATTATGGAATCTA
>JAQVDI010000047.1 GCA_028698375.1 Patescibacteria group bacterium
TATCTACCCAGAAAAAAATACATCCACCAATTAAATTAGCAATGCTTGCGGCAATCCAGTCTTCTCTTGTTCCAAACATCGAGCTGGAGTTTTTAAAATAAGCAACAATCGGAGCAAGTATTGGAGTCGAGAGTTGCCAACGAATAAGATAAAGAACAAATTTTACCACTAAACCTCCTTTATGAATTTAGATTGCCAATAATTAAATTTAAATTTTCTTTACAAACCTATTTTTTCCATTTTTAAGCGCATATCTATTAATTCTTAATACATATTTATAATAACAAAAAAACAAAAAATTGACAGCCACTTCCAGATCTAATACAATATCAACAAGCATTGATATAATTAATATTGATTAAATTATGAAACTAAAATGTTATAATAATAAAAAATCTCTTATTAAAATTTCGCAAATTGTCGAATTTTTAAAAGTGATAAGCGAAGAAAATCGTTTAAAAATACTTTGCCTGCTTAAAAAAAACGAGATTTGCGTTTGTGATATTTGGCGATATCTTGATTTGGCTCAAAATCTTACTTCTCATCATCTAAAAGTATTAAAAGATTTTGATCTAGTATCATCAAGAAAAAAGGGGCTAAAAGTCATTTATTCAATCAACAAAAATACCATAAAAAAATATTCGAAATTATTAAATGACTATTTAAATTAATATGGAGAATGAAACTATGCAAATTCAAGTCTTGGGATCAGGCTGCCCGACCTGCAAAAAATTATTCGATCTTACAAAACAAGCAGTTGATGAGTTGGAACTAAAAACAGAGGTTGAATATATAACTGACATTCAAAAAATAATTGAAATGGGCATAATGTCCAGTCCTGTTTTGGCTATAAATGGCAAACTAGCCATAAGCGGATTTTTGCCGAATGTTGAAAAAATAAAAGAAACAATTAAAAAATTTATTTAATTTTCATTATGGATATTTTTTACCCTCTACAACTGTTTTCTGACTGGATTACTTTTGACATTTTTAATATTGAAGCAACTACACATTTAGAAACATCTGTTAATTTTTTTATTTATGATTCTTTAAAAATTATTTTTTTGCTTCTGATTATTAACTATTTCATGGCAATTGTCCGGCATTACTTACCGACAGAGAAACTCCGTAATTTTTTGGCTTCTAGAAAATGGTTTGGTTTGGATTATTTTTTTGCCTCGGCATTTGGCACAATTACACCCTTTTGTTCATGCTCCTCAATCCCTCTGTTTATCGGTTTTATTGAAGCGGGCATTCCCTTGGGCGTAACATTGTCATTTTTAATTACTTCACCATTAGTCAATCAGGTAGCAGTCGTTTTATTTGCTGGATTGTTCGGCTGGAAAATAACTATTCTTTATATGATTTCTGCAATGCTCTTGGGGATCTTCGGCGGTTTCGTTTTGGGAAAATTAAAACTTGAAAAATATGTTGCTGATTATGTTTGGCAAATCAAGAGCAAAAAGAGTGAAAATGTAAGCATAAAAATTCCTTTTAGGGACTTAATAAAAACATTTTGGCAGGAGGGTTGGGCGTTGACTAAAAAAATCATCCCTTATGTTCTTTTAGGTATTGCAATTGGAGCGACGATTCACGGTTATGTTCCGGCTGGTTTCTTTGAAAATTATATTAAAGCTGACAATATTTTTGCCGTGCCAATCGCCGCAATCGTAGCTGTTCCGATGTATGCCAATGCTGTTGGAGTTATCCCAATTATGCAATCGCTAGTGGAAAAAGGTATTCCTTTAGGCACGGCAATGGCTTTTATGATGGCCGTCGTCGGGCTTTCTTTACCGGAAGCGTTAATTCTAAAAAGAGTGATGAAAATAAAACTGCTCTTTTATTTTTTTGGGATAACAACAATCAATATAATAATTATCGGGTATTTATTTAATGCCTTTGTAAAATAAAAAACTATGCAAAAGAAAATTATCATTTCAATTATCACGGTTGCCATTATCGGAACAATATTTTTTATAGTAAAGAATGGAAATAAGCTAAAGGAGGTTCAAAGCATCGATAATCAAACAGAAAAAAACCAAGATAATTTATCAAAGTCAACAGCAAAGATTTCGGCTAAAAAAATTGAAGTTGTCCATTTCCATGCCACCCAACAATGCTGGTCATGCATTACAGTTGGAGAATACGCGCTAAAAACAATCAAGGAAAAATTTCCCGAAGAATACAAAAATGGAACAATCGTTTTTGAAAACATTAACTATGAGCTGCCGGAAAACAATGATATGGTTATGGAATATCAAGCCAGAGGATCATCACTTTTTGTAAACGCAATCATGGATGAAAAAGATAATATTGAAGAAGATGTTACGGTTTGGCGATTGGTTTCTAATGAAAATCAGTTTATCAGTTATTTTCAAGACAAGCTCAATAAACTTTTAGGAAAATAATGATGGCTTTAATAAATGCTTTAATTGATAACTATAATATTCCGATTTTAACCGCTTTTCTTTTAGGCGTGCTTACTTCAATAAGCCCTTGCCCTCTTGCCACCAACATTACCGCCATTGCTTACATTTCTAAAGAAATTAAAACCGCAAAACACACTTTGCTAAACGGACTTTTTTATACGCTCGGGCGAGGAGCAAGTTATACGATTTTGGCTACTTTGATTTATTTTGGCTTATCTTCTTTTCAAATTTCAAGTATTTTTCAGGGCTGGGGCGACAAGATTTTAGGGCCGGCGTTAATAACCATCGGGCTGATAATGTTTGGGGTAATAAAAATAAATTTAGGCAAAGGCGGAGAAAAAACCGAAAAAATAAAAACATGGCTGTTGCAAAAAGGATTTGTTGGTTCCTTTCTTTTAGGTATGCTTTTTGCTTTGGCTTTTTGTCCTTACAGCGGGGTTTTGTTTTTTGGCGCACTAATTCCACTAGTTTTAAAATCCACTGAGAGTTTACTTTTACCACCAATTTTTGCTTTAGGCACTGGGTTACCAGTGATTTTATTTTCTTTTATTATTGTCTTCGCGGTTCAGAAACTTGGTCAAATTTTTAAAATTATGCAAAAAATTGAAAAAGTAATGCGCTGCTTGGTAGCAACAATTTTTCTTTTAGCAGGAGGGTATTATATGCAATATTTAGCAAGATATTTCCTTAAAATAATTAATTTGTAGGCTAAGCAGATAGCTGCTGTTATTTATAAAGGAAATTGATTGTGTGCTTAAACGTAATAAATTACTCACAAAATTAACGATGTCTAAATTGGTCGGGGTGACAGGACTTGAACCTGCGACCTCCGCGTCCCAAACGCGGCGCACTAAGCCAACTGTGCTACACCCCGACGATTAAGGCATGTCAAAAATTTGTTCGAACAAAAATATCATACTATATTTAAGACCATAAATCAACTTATTTATTTCCAATATTGTTTAAAATTTCTTGTGTAATTTTAACTCGATTTATTGTTTTACATATAGGACAGCTAAACTCTAAATACTTATCTTTTTTAATTTTTAAAATATCTGAATTTTTTTTATAATATTTACCGCATTTGCAAATAACTCCATAAATCTTAGCTGGATTACCATAAACAAGCGTTTGTTTATAAATATTTTTTGTGACAACAGAACCAGCTCCTATGGTCGCATATTCCCCAATTTTAATTGGCGCAACAATAATTGAACCAGCGCCTATTGAAGATCCTTTTTTAATAATTGTTTTTTGCACTCGCCATTCTCCAAAAGCTCGAGGGTATCGATCATTAGTAAAACTTACATTTGGCCCGATTATCACATCGTCTTTAATAATAGTCCCATTATAAACAGAGACCCCATTGGCAATTTTAACATTATTACCAATAATAACTTTTTTATCTATATAAACATCTTTAGAAATATGGCAATTTGAACCAATTTCAGCAAATTCACGGATTTGGGCCTGGTTCCAAACCTTGGTATTTACCCCAATCTTTGAACGAGAATCAACCTCTGCTGTAGGATGTATATAAAAATTATTTTTGGACATAATTATAAATTTGATTTAAATAAAAATGAACTACTGATTTTCTACTATGATATTTTAAAACCCATATTCTTGAATTATTTTTAAGGTGGTTTGTATTTTTAAATAATTTTTGTAAAACCATAAAAAGCTTTTTAAAGGATTTTACATTAACAATTGGTGGATATTTTTTATAAATAGTATTTTTATAATAACAATCATTAGCATAACTAACAACAATTTTGTTAGAAGACATACTTTCTAATTCGCTCATTCCTAAAGCCCCAACGTTTAATTGCCCAATTATAATTTTTGATTGGTTAATAAATTTTGGAATTTTTTGATAAGGAATTTGTTCTTTTTGAATGATAAAATAATCTTTGTTTTTTTTAAGATAGTTAAGAGCTTTTTTGTAATCTCCAAAACCTAAAA
>JAQVDI010000048.1 GCA_028698375.1 Patescibacteria group bacterium
ACCGCCTTTAGGATGTTTTTTAGAGGGTTTAACATTCTTTTTAACCATATTTAACCCACCAACAATTACTTGTTTTGTTTTTCTAATAACTCGATCAATTTTGCCAGTTTTGCCAGCGTCTTTACCACTGTTAATAATTACGCTGTCGTTAACTTTTAATTTCATAATTAAATTATCTCCTTAGCAAGAGAAATTATCTTACTGAATTTCGTATTTTTAATTTCCCTAGGAATAGGCCCAAAAATTCTAGTACCTTTAACATTTTTTAACTCATCATCTAAAATTACAGCCG
Source organism: Patescibacteria group bacterium (assembly GCA_028698375.1). Lineage (GTDB taxonomy): Bacteria > Patescibacteriota > UBA1384 > JAGGWG01 > JAGGWG01 > JAQVDI01. The sequence goes on from JAQVDI010000048.1 coordinate 293, forward strand.
CATTATCATCAAAACGAACATAAGTACCATCAGGACGACGCCATTCTTTATTTTGACGAACAATAATCGCTCGAACCACTTTACCTTTTTTAGTTTGACTATTAGGAAGAGCTTTTTTCACGGACGCAGAAACAATATCACCGATAGCCCCAAAAGATTTTTTCGAAAAACCCCTCACAGTGATTACCTGCAACTCTACGGCACCAGTATTATCAGCTACTTTTAATCTTGTATATTGTTTAATCATGTTTGGAATTTAAGATTTTTGCTAAAGTAAAACTTTTATCACGACTTATCGGACGAGAAGCGATTGCTTCTACTAAATCACCTATTTTTGCAATATTTTTCTCATCATGAACCTTAATTTTTCTGCTTACTTTAAAAACTTTTAAATAACGAGGGTGTTGCTTGAGGCGATTAACCATAATAACAATTGTTTTATCCATTTTGTCAGAAACAACCTTACCTCTAATTTTAGTTTTTTTGTTTGATAAAAGAACCTTTGCGGTTTGCACCTGAGAATTAATTTTTTCTTTTTTTGTCTTTTTTTGATTTTCTTTAGACATATTATTTATTCACTTTTTTACTGGTTTGTTCCTTAATTTCTTTTAATTTAACTGCATCTTGAGCCGCTAATTGAAAAATCAAAGTTTTAACTCTTGCTAAATCTTTTCTTATCAAATTCAGTTGAGCAGTATTTTTAATTTTTCCAACTGATAATTTCATTTTTAAATCAAAAATTTTCTTTTTTAAATCAGTCTCTTTTTTTAAAAGAGCAGCTAAACTCATTTTTTGGTATTCTTTTAATTGATCTTTAGATTTCATTTTTCTTAATTATTTTGGTTTTTGTGGCAATTTTCCCTTGAGCTAATCGTAAACCTTCAAGCGCTGTTTTTTCATCAATGCCAGCCACTTCATATATAATTCTACCTTTTTCCACGACCGCTGAAAAATGGTCAACATCACCTTTACCTTTGCCCATTCTGGTTTCGTTTGGTTTTTTAGTAATGGGCTTATCAGGAAAAACTCTAATCCAAATCTGTCCTCCCCGCTTAAATAAACGAGTAATAGCACGACGCCCTGCCTCTAATTGACGAGCAGTGACAAAACCACTACCCACCGATTTTAAAGCGAAATCACCAAAAGAAATAGTAAAACCTCTACCGGCTACTTTACGCATACTACCTCTTTGATATTTTCTAAATTTCATTTTTTTAGGAGTTAACATAATTATTTATAGTGAATTAATTGACCTGTCCTTGATTTTTCTTTTTTAATTTTATTTCGTATTTTTTGCTATCTCCTTTGTTCAACCAAACTTTTATCCCAATTTTGCCAAATTTAGTAAAAGCTTCACCAAAAGCAAAATCAATATCTTTTTTAAAAGTTGCCGATGGGATAGTACCACTAAACAAAACTTCACATCTTGCAATTTCGTTCCCACCCAAACGACCACCTACTTTAATTTTGACTCCACTAATCTTTTTATTAGCCATAGTTTCATCAATAATCTGATGCATTACTTTACGATGAGGTATTCTTTTTTCTAATCTAAAAGCAACTTGATCAACAATTAATTTTGCCCATTCATAAGGATTATTAATTTCTTTAATAGCTAAATCTACTTTTCCTTCTTTAGTAATTTTCTGAATCATTTTTAAAATTCTCTTTGTCCCTTCACCGCCACGACCGATAATTACGCCTGGACGAGAAGAATAAATTTCAATTAAAATATTTCCACGGTCACGAAAAATCTCAATCTTGGCAACACCAGCATGCTTTAAACTATCAAAAATAAGTTTACGAATTTCAAAATCAACTAACAAGTTTTTTGCATACTCTTTACGCGATCGCGAAAACCAATGAGATTGCCAATCTCGATTATATCCTAATCTAATTGCTACTGGATTTGCTTTTTTGCCCATTATTTATTTTTATTTTTAGCTATTTCTTTGGTTTTTGGCTTATTATTATTTTCTTTTTCAATAATTTTAGAAACTTTTTTTATTTTTTTAATTTTATCTTCGTCTTTTGACTCAACCAACACGACTTTGATGTGAGCTAATTTTCTTTGATATGGCAAGGCTGTCCCGCGATGACCAGCACGAAAACGTTTTAAAACCGGGCCCTCGTCACAAACAAATTCTAAAACCACTAATTTTTCTTCTTCTAATCCTTTATTTTTTGCATTACTAATAGCTGATTTAAATAATTTTAATAAATATGCACTAGCACGACTATTGTTGAATTGTAAATATGCTAAAACTTCAGTAGCTTTTTTACCTTTTAAAGTTTTTAAAAGAGGTCTCACTTTCCTAGGTGAAACTCTAAAATATTTTAATTGAGCGACAACAATATTTTTTTCTTCTATTTTTGTCATATTATTCATAATAATCTTATCAAATTATTCTTTCAATTTAGCCTGTTCTTTAGCCCCCTCACTCTTTTGCTCTTCGCGAGCCATCCGTCCACCATGCCGATTAAATTTACGAGTTACAGAAAATTCACCTAAACGATGTCCCACCATTTGCTCTGTTATATAAACAGGGATGTGCTCTCTACCATTATGAACAGCAATAGTAAATCCAACCATTTCTGGGGCAATCATGCTAGATCGATCCCATGTTTTAATAATCTTTTTGGAATCAACTCCAGCAGCTTTAATTTTTTTCATCAAACTTTCATTGGTATATAAACCTTTTTTTAGTGATCTGGACATTTTTATTTTCTCCTCTTAATAATCATTTTATTAGAATATTTCTTTTTATTTCTTGTTTTTACGCCATAAGCATTTTTACCCCAAGGAGTTTTGGGATGTTTCATACCAACTGGAGAACGGCCCTCACCACCACCATGAGGATGGGCTTTGGGATACATAGCAGTTCCTCGTACAGTTGGTCTGATACCTTTTAACCTTTTTCGACCAGCTTTACCAATTTTAAATAATTTATGAGCAGCATTAGAAACTTGGCCAATAGTAGCAAAACATTCACCTAAAATCAAGCGTCGTTCACGAGATGGCAAGCGCAATTGGACATAATCGCCATCTTTAGACTCAAGGATAGCAGCTGAACCAGCTGAACGCACTAATTGACCACCTTTACCTGGCTTAACCTCAACATTATAAACCTGCACACCTTGAGGCATATTTTTCAATTTCATACGATTGCCAAGACTATTTTTTGCCTTTTCGCTACAAATAACCTCATCTTTTACCTTTAAACCATCAGGAGCCAAAATAAAAGAATATTTACCATTTTGATATTTAATTAAAGCTAAATAAGCGCTACGATTAGGATCATACTGCAAATCAATTACTATTGCTTTTTGATCTAAAAATTTTTCTCTTTTAAAATCAATTTCACGCAACATTCTTTTCACTCCACCGCCACGATGACGAACGGAAATTTTACCATTACCTCTACCGGCACTGTTCTTATCATAACTAAGCAAAGACTTAGGTGCTACCACCTTATTTAAATGACGTCTATCTTCATATTCAGCCGCTCTTTGACCAGCACTTGTCGGCTTACGATTTTGAATTAATTTTTTTGCTGTTTTTATTTTCGCCATATTAAATCTTATTTCAAATTAAATAAATCAATTTTACCCTTAATTAAAGTGACTACTGCTTTTCTAAAGCTAGCAGTATAACCTTGTTTTTTGCCCCAACGTTTAGGTTTTCCGGGGACATTAATTAAATTAACTTTTTTGACTTTTACTTTAAATAAATCTTCAAGCACGTCTTTTACCTGTCCTTTTGTCGCTTTTTTAGCTACCTTAAAGACAAAAAAACCCTTACTTGCTAAATCAAGACTTTTTTCAGTTAAAATTGGTTTTTTGATAATATCAATATTGGACATATTATTTTTTTATATTATTGTTAATCTTAATTAACTGAGAAAAACCTTCTTGAGAAAAAATTATAGTTTGAGCTAAAATTAAATTACGAAGATCCAAATTTTCAACCTTTGTATATTTTAAATTTTTAATATTTCTAAAAGGTTTTATTTTATCAATTTCCGCGGTCGCTAAAATTAATAAAGATTTAGCTTT
>JAQVDI010000049.1 GCA_028698375.1 Patescibacteria group bacterium
TCCGATTTTGACGACGCTAATTTTAATTCCACTAATAAATCTTTTAGCGTATATTCTCCAGTTTTAATTTCCACTTCCGCAATTTCTGCCTCATTTAATTCGCGTTTGCTAAAAACACTTTCAAAATAAATTTTTGCCTCAGCGGCTTTTTCTTCGCCCCAAATTTCCTCAACAATTGATTGGGCCAATATAATTTTTGCTCCGCGAGGATCGCTTTTTATTTTTGTTTCGTATTCATCCTCGGCGATATCGGTTAAAGATTCAAAATAAACCGGCATTATAGAATCCGGAATTGACATAATTTTCGCAAACTGTTCACGCGAATCACTTTTTAATTTTACAATATTATCCGCGCTTTGACTCATTAAATTAGTACCATCAATTCCCGGGATCATTTTCAAAAATACCAAATCTTGCGGTGCTTGCTTAAATTTTATTTGCAAACTGCGACCGGCGAGCTCGTTAAAAGTTTGATCCATCCCGCCAAAAGCAATATCACTATGAATCTCAACTGAGTCATAACCTTGCAAAATGGGATATGCTAACTCATGAGCTCGGATTTCTTGTTTATTTTTCAAACGCTCTTGGAACATATCGCGCTCAATCAATTGACTATGCGAAAAATTAGAAAGTAATTTTAATAATTCTTCAGCACTCATTTTGTCATACCATTCGCTGTTATCGCGAATTTCCAATTTATTTTCGTCAAAATCCAAAATGCCTTTAACTTGTTCTAAATAATTCTTCGCCGCATCAGAAACTTCATTTTTATCTCGCAATGTTCGCGCTTTAATTTTATCAGTCGGGTCGCCGAAACGAGCTGTAAAACCACCAATTAATAAAACTACTTTATGGCCCAAATCTTGCATTTTGCGTAATTTCCGCAGAATTACCCAATAGCCCAAATGCAAATCTTTAGTGGTCGGATCAATACCATACTTAATTCTTAATTGTTTTCCGGAACTCAATTTTTGGCTCAAAGACTCTTCGTTAATTAAACTAGCGACACCTCTTTTTAGAATTAAATCTAAATTTTCTTTTTTCATATCCTTAGAATACAAAAAAATAAAATAAAAAGCAAAAAACTCTCTGTCCTGTCATCGCAAGCAGCTATTTACATTTACACAAGCATAGTAATCTCAACAATAAAGTAAATTCTTAATCCCGTTTTATTACGCCCAAAAAGTATATAAATATTATTCAAACGACAGTTGAAAACTGTTTTAATTTTTTTCTTTTAAAACTTCTGATTTTAAATTTTGATCTTAACTTTTAACTTTTAGTTCTTGCGTTTTGATTTAATTTAATATATAATTTAAAAAATTCAATATGGACAAAAAAGCTTTATTTAAAGATATTAAAAATAGAATCAAAGCATCAGGATCTCATCTTAAACGAGCAGTTAAAAAGCGTAAATTTAAAAAAGTATTAAAATTTTCGCTTTTATCTCTTTTAGTGTTATTTGTTGGCATGATTGCTATTTTTTCTATTGATTTGCCCACCCCCAATAAGCTAAAACAATGGCGTCCAGATCTATCAACCCAAATTTTAGATCGTAACGGTAAACTTTTATATGAAGTCCACGGTGACCAAAGACGTCAATGGATTGAAGGTAAAGATATGCCTGAATTAATGAAAAAGGCCACGGTTGCCGCAGAAGATAAAGAGTATTATCAACATTTTGGTGTGAATTTCAAAGGTTTGGCTCGCGCGGCTTATCGCGATGTTTTTGGCGGAGGTTATTACGAAGGTGGCAGCGGATTAACTCAACAATTTGTCAAAAATGCTCTTCTTTCACCTAAACGCACCATAACTCGTAAGGCCAAAGAAGCAATTTTATCAATTGAATTAGAAATTTTATATTCCAAAGATCAAATTTTAGAAATGTATCTTAATACTATTCCTTATGGTTCTGGCTCTTACGGCGTTGAATCAGCATCAAGAACTTTTTTTAATAAACCAGCCAAAGATTTAACAATCGCTGAAGCTGCTACCCTGGTAACTATGGCTAAAGCACCTACTTATTATTCTCCCTATGGCACACATGTAAAAAATTTATTACAATACAAAAATTTTGTAATTGATCAAATGGTCACAACTAAAGCTATTACTGAAGAACAAGCCGCTGATGCTAAAAAACAAGAATTAGCTTTTGAACCTTATCATGAAAGTATCAACGCCCCCCATTTTGTTATGTGGGTAAAAGAAATTTTAGCCAATAAATACGGTGAAAAAACAGTAGAAACTGGCGGTCTTAAAGTTACTACCTCTATTGATTTAGACTTACAAGACGCAGCTGAGCAAGCAGTTAGCGAAGGAGCGGCTAATAATAATGCAGCCTTTGGCGGTGAAAATGCCTCTTTGGTTTCTATTGATCCCAAAACAGGGCAAGTTCTCGCTATGGTTGGCAGCGCTAATTATTTTGATCAAGACATCCAAGGTCAAGTTAATGTTGCTTTAAGTGAAAGACAGCCCGGCTCATCCTTTAAGCCAATTGTTTATGCTACCCTACTCAAAGATAATTGGTCACCTAACTCAACTATATTTGATGTAGAAACTGATTTCGGCGGCGGCTATAAACCTAAAAATTATTCAGAAACTACAAACGGACCAATCACTTTAAAAGACGCTTTAGGTAATTCTTTGAACATTCCGGCAGTTAAAGTTTTAGCTTTAGCTGGCATGAATAATGTGATAAAGACTGCTAAAGACTTAGGTATTAATACTTTAACTGATCCTGATCGCTATGGTTTATCTTTAGTTTTAGGTGGTGCTGAGGTTAGACTTTTAGAGTTAACTGGTGCTTACAGTGCTTTTGCTCAAAGTGGTAAATTCGCAAAACCAATGGCAATCCTAAAAGTGGTTGATGATAAAGGTAAAGTTTTGGAAGAAAACAAGCCAGAATTAAAACAAAAATTAGCTCCAGAAATTGCTTATGAAGTCTGGGATATGCTTTCTGATCCTTGGGCTCGCAGTATCACTTTTGGCAATATTGGAACAATGGGTTTACCCGATCGCAAAGTAGGCATTAAAACTGGTACCACTAGCGACTGGAAAGATGCATGGACAATCGGTTTTACCACCAATTTAGTCACTGGCATTTGGGCAGGGAATGCTGATAATCGACCCATGAACGGCGCTTCTTCTGCCATTGCCGCTACTCCAATCTGGCATGATTATATGATGCGCGTTAAAGACAAATTCCCTATTGAGGATTATCCTAGACCAGAAGGAATAAAAGACAGTTCTATCGCTTGGATTTCTAATAAAAAACCAACTGATTCTTCCCCAAAAGTTTTTTCTGGCATTTTTGCATCTTGGCAATTACCTAAAGAATTTGACGATATGTTCATTAAAAAAACGGTTTGCAAATCCGATGGACTTCTGGCACCAGAAGGATACCCTGCCGAATTAACAGAAGAAAAAACCTTTGCCAATATTCATTCCGAAATGCCTGATAACCCAAACTGGGAAGGACCTGTTCGTGGTTGGGCAGCTGCTAATGGCTATAATAATTATCCACCCACTGATTATTGCGGCGCTTATGTTAACCCAAAAATTAGTATTAATTCACCAAATAATAATTCAACTGTTAGCGGGGAAATTACTATTAGCACTACGGTCACTTCCAGCGCTGGAGTTAAATATGTTACTTTATATTTAGACGGATCACCGCTAAAAAATATTAGTAAACCGCCATTTTCAATTTCAATCAATACTAACACTTACGCTAATGGCAAACACACCATTCGTGCTTTGGTAGTTGACGCAAATAACATCACAGCAGAAACTTCAATTAATGTCACTTTTAATAATAACAAAACACCAGACGTTACTAATCTAATCATTAACAAATCAGGCAACGACGCACAGCTAAACTGGTCTAATCCCAGTGGCATTAGTTTTATCCGCATCTATCGCTCCATTTTAGAAGGCGACAAAGGAGAACTAATCAAAAATAATCTTAACGCTGCTAACTACACTGGCGCAGGTCTTTCCTCTAACACTTATTATTACACCGTGGCAACTGTTAATAACGACGGGCAAGAAAGCAACGGTGCTACTAAAAGCATTGATATCTAATTTAAAATTTTATTTAAATCCGCTAAATCGCTCAAGGCGATTATTTTTATTTCTTGCGAGGAAAAAGGTTTTTTAGTTTTGGGCACAATTGCTTTTTTAAAACCTAATTTTTTGGCCTCTTTTAGACGTAATTCGTGAGCAATCACTTCTTTGATAGCACCACTCAAGGCTACTTCACCCCAAAAAACGCTATAAGGATCAATCTTTTTGTCTTTAAGCGAAGAAATTAAAGCTAAGGCAA
>JAQVDI010000007.1:0-9466 GCA_028698375.1 Patescibacteria group bacterium
GGCAATGGGAACCGATTTCAATATCCATATTTTTAATATACTACTTTCTGGCTGTTTTTGCTGGGACGCTCCTGTGTGCTATCCAGCTACGGAGCAAGCTCCGTAGATGTCCGCACAGTTATGACAATATTGAGAATATTCATCATTATTGTGTTTTACCGTTATGTAATTTAGAAAGTGTTGAAATTCAACAGACGGGCCCCATTTCGTATTATTTTCAACTATTTCAACAATTATTCCGTCCTCAGCTGCCAAAACTGGAGTATTGTCGGGAATTAAAAAATCAATTGCTGATTTATATGGTCCAAAATGACTTTCAGCACTTGCAGTAATTATAAAGGGACCAATTTGTCCGAGATCATTACAATCAATCCCATTCGCGAATGCTTTCCCTCTATCAGCAAAATTCTGGGAAAGAGGATAACTATATTCAAGTTGACTTTCTTCAATATCCCAAATATCATTATTTAATCCTGGTTCTTCCCGGATCTTTTCATTCATATTTTTTAATTATTTTCCAATTGCTCTAAAATTAAATCAACAATTCGGTCAGTACTATCAACAACATACAAACCGTGTAATTTGCGACCTAAATCTTCACAAATTTCCGGATGATTTAAAAAATGTCTAATTGTAGATAATAGTTTACCTTCGTTAAATTTTTTCTGGTTAAAAACTACAGCACCACCAAGGCGAGCGGCAAAGTGAGCGTTAGCCATTTGATGATCTTGGGCTGCTTGTGGCAGAGGAATTAAAATTGCTGCTTTTTTCGTAGCTGCTAATTCAAACAAGGTATTAGCTCCAGCACGCGACAGTATTAAGTCAGCATGTTCCAAAATAGCCGGCATATGATCGGAAAAAGCATTAAAATGATAATTTTTTATACTTTTAATTTTATAAGCCTTTTTAATCTTTTTAGCTTCAGCCACCCCCTGTTCTCCGGTCAAATGAATAACTTGGCAAATAGGTAACAGGGTTTTTAAATTACGAAAAATAAAATTATTCAGAAATTGAGCTCCCTGGCTTCCACCTGTTACCACCAAAACTGGCAAATTATTTTTTAGTTTTAAATCACGAGGCCAATCTTTTTTCTTTTTTAAAAATACTTCGCTTATTGGAACCCCAGTATAAACTAATTTTTCTTTTAACTTTTTTGGATATAAAGAACGCGGGAAAGCCACAGCTAATGCTTTCATATGTTTTAAAAGCATTAGATTAGTTTTCCCTATTACACTATCTGATTCATGACCGATGACTGGAATATTAAGTTTACTAGCAGCTAAAATAACTGGAAAACTAACATAACCTCCTTTGGCAAAAATCACTTTAACTTCTTGTGTCTGCAAAATTTTTTTTGCTTGTCTAACACCTTTCCAAATCATATAGGGAGTCAACAAATTAGCTAAACTAAAATAACGACGCCATTTTCCAGCTGAAATGTTGAAAAACTTAAACCCAAGTTCTTGAGCCATTTTTTCTTCTAAACCGTTACGTGAACCTAAATAAATAATTTTTAAGTTTTTATTAACTTGTTTCAACTTTTTACCTACCGTAATAGTCGGTACAACATGACCAGCAGTACCACCACCAGTTAAGGCTATCACCACTTTTTTATAATCTTTATCCATAATTATATTAATATTAATTGACTTTTTCTTAAATCGCAATCATCTTTCAGCTACAGTAATGAAACCCGTTCCACCAGATATCTAACGCTAAACGCAATCCAAACAGGCATCATGGCTGACAAACGAATGACGCTACTCAACTCTTCTCTGCCTTGAAATATTCAACAGTATTCCCATAGCAATTAAAGAAATCACCAGCGACGTACCACCAGAACTAAAAAATGGCAAAGGCACACCAGTTAAAGGCAAAACTCCCAACATACCGCCCAAATTAACAATAACCTGAAAACCAAACCACGCACTAATACCCAAAGCTAAATAACGACCAAATTCATCTGGTGCTTTGCGAGCGATAATTATCCCCCGCCAAATTAAAAAACCAAAAAAGAAAATAATCGGAAATGAACGCAAAAAACCCAGTTCTTCACTCACCACCGCATAAATAGAATCCGTGTGTGCCTCAGGCAAATAAAAATACTTTTGTTTGGAATTCCCAAAGCCTTGTCCAAAAAGCCCTCCACTACCGACAGCAATAGAAATATTACGTGCGTGATAGCCAATGCCTTCAGGATCATTAGCAGGATTTAAAAAAGTAGTTAAACGAGCGAAACGATAAGGCGACACTACACTTAAAATTAAAACGACGATAATGCCGATAACCATAATACTAATCACATGAATCCATTTAGCACCAGCTACAAAAAATAAAACTAAACCCATGCCCAAAAAAACTAAAGCTGTCCCTAAATCTGGTTCTAGCAAAATTAAACCTGCGATCAAACAAAAAAGTAACCAATATGGTAATAAACCATCAAAAAAAGAATTAATATTTTTATTTTTTGTAGATAACCACGCAGAAATATAAATAACAAAAAATAATTTTACTAATTCACTTGCCTGAAAATTAATTGGCCCAAAAAACAACCACCGTTTCGCTCCTCCTATCACTGGAGCGATACTCGGAATGGGTAATAAAACTAAAATCAATAAAATTAGACTTAAACCAAGCAACCAAGGAGTTAACTTTTTTAACCGATGATAATCGACATATTGTACAAAAAACCACGCACTAACCCCAATCGTTAAAGCAATCGCCTGATTAATTAAATAATGATAAGGATTGCCAAATTTGTCTAAAGAAACAACAATAGAAGCAGAATAAACCGAAATCAAACCCCAAAAAACTAAAGCAAAAACCACTAAAGAAAGCCAAGTATCCGGTTTTCTCATCCGCCCACGCATTAAAATATTCATTATTAAAATTTATATTTCTTAATATTTTTTTTAACCTCAACATCAAATCTTCGCCCTCTTTCACGATAATCAGCAAATTCCCCGAAACTTTCACATGCTGGAGACATTAAAATTATATCCACATTTTGAATATTGGCAAAAGCTTCAGCCACAGCATCTTCCATATTGTCACATTTGCCTAAGGCAAAAGGAACTTTCTTTTTTAACCTAAAAATTTCTTTTTCAATTTGCTCACTAGCCTCACCAATTAAAAGCAACATTTTAACTTTATTATTAATCAATGCTTCTATCCAAGAATCAAAATCCGTTGGATCAATTTTAGCTTTTCCGCCAGCAATAACAATTTTCTTGTAATTTGGAAACGATTCAATCGCCGCCTTAGCTGCTTCAGGGCTAGTTGCTTGAGAATCATTATAAAACTTAGTTTTCTTAAATTTTGCAGTTAATTCCAAACGATACGGTAAACTTTTGAAACTAGATACTTTACGTGCGATTTGTTTATTAGATAAACCCAAAAATCTAGCCACTAAGCTGGCAGCCAAAGCATTGCGAGCATTATGTTCGCCGGGTAAATGAAAATTTTTCAACTTTAAAAACGGCTTCTGTTCATCAAAAATAAAAGCAAAATTTCCATCAAAAACAAATGCGCCCTCCAAAGAAGACGCCGTATTTAAGCCAAACCATTCCACTTTGGCACAAGTACAATTAGCAAAAAGACGTACATTTTTATTATCATAATTCAAAATCGCCAAATCAGAAGCTTTTTGATAACGAACAATATTTTTTTTAGTTTCTAAGTAATTATCAAAATTATGGTGATCGTCTAAATGTGTTGGTTCCAAAGTCGTAACCACCGCGATATTAGGTGAATATTTAAAATCAATCAACTGCCGATTAGAAATTTCTAAAATGAGGATATCATCTTTAGTTGCTTTTTCAATTTCTAAAATTACTGGTGGGTTTTGACGGTCATTACCTGAAAGCCAAATTTTTCGTCCTCGCATATCTTCCAGCAAATGATAAATTAAATTGGCAGTTGTACTTTTACCGTTAGAACCAGTAACCCCAATAAGAGTGCCAGGAAAATTTTCAAAATAAAGCTCAGTTAATTGCTTAATTTTTATGTTTTTGGACAAATGTTTTATTGGCTCATTGGCAGGATACCGGAACCAAGATTGAGGAACAAAAATAATATCAGCCTCACTTATGTCTTCTAAGTAATTATCTTTTAATTTAATGTTTTCTTTGTCTCTTTCTAGATCATGCCAAATTTTTCGTTTTTCATCAACGTTTAGATAATCATGAAAAGAGAAAAAGCTTTGCTTCAGTGCTTCTAAATTTTCACTGATATCATGAGAAACAACCAAAAAGTTATGTTTTTTTAAAAAACGCCAAATTGCCAGCCCTTCCATGCCAGAAACTCCAACAATGTGGATAATTTTATCTTGAAATTGAGATAAATTTAATGGCATATATTCTTATGATAACAAGAAAAGAACCAACCAACAAATTGCTAAATTATAAAACCTATTCAAATCTTAACCGCGACTAATTAGAGCTAATAACAAACCTAAAACTGCGCTAACAGCACCAATCACCCAAAATCTCATCGTTACTTTCACTTCTGGCCAACCACGTGCTTCAAAAGTATGATGTAGCGGAGCAGCCAAAAAAATCTTACGGTGGAAAAATTTTTTAGACATAATTTGAATAAAAGAAGAAGTAATTTCCACCAAAAAAACTAAAGCAATAATTGGTAGGATAATTACGGTATTGGTCAACATCGCCATCACCCCCAATGTCGCTCCTATAGCAAGAGATCCTGTATCTCCCATAAAAAAACGAGCTGGATAGATGTTAAACCACAGAAACGCTAATAAGGCACCCGCCATCGTGGCGGAAAAATAAGATAAAGAAAAAGCACCAATTATTAAACAGATTAACGCATAAGCCAAAAAAGTAAAGGTAGATAAACCAGCAGCTAAACCGTCTAAGCCATCAGTAATATTAACCGCATTGGCCATAGCCACAACCACGAAAATAAACAAAGGTATGTACCAAACACCTAAAACTACATCACCGTATCTGGGAATATGCAAAGTATTATAATCCAATTTAAAATAAAACCATAAAGCGCCAATAGCCGCGATTATAGTTAGCCAAATCAATTTGTCTCGTGCTCTAATACCCTTAATTCGACCAATGCCACGGACATTTGCCCAATCATCAAAAAGCCCCAAAAGTCCGACTCCAGCTAAAACTGCCAAAGGCAAATAAGTTTGCGAACGAGTAAAATTAAAAACTAAAGAGATAATTAAGACTGAGCCCCAGATTAAAACCCCTGCGCCAACTGGTGTGTTACGTTTTTTAGCATGCAGCTTGGCAACAATAGTTGATTTTTCGCCCGTAGCCGTATCTTGCCTTATCTGTTTCCAAAATTTAAATTTATACAAAAGATAAGAAATCAAAGGTGTTAAAACAATAGCTAAAACAAAACCGCCAACCAAAAACCAACCTGATTTAAACAAAGAGTGAAGATTTAAAACAAATGTTTCGGTCATAAATTAAAATTATTTATTTATTTTGCCATTCATTGTCCTGTCTTACTAAAACCTCTCTTTTATTGTAACGAGAAGAAATCAATTTTGCCACGATTTTTTCTAATCTAATGGCCTGGGATCCTTTAACTAATACTAAATTATCGGATTTAATTAATTGACTTAATTTCTTATCTAGTTCTTCCGCATTTTTAAAATAAAAAATGTTTTTAGTTTTATTTAAAATTTTATCATAAGTGCCTTTAATTTCCGAACCAACTAAGATAATCTTATTAGCAAAACTTATTTTAGCAGCTAAATCTTGATGAAATTCGAAAGATTTTTCTCCCAATTCGCGCATATCTCCCAAAATCACTACTTTTTGTTTATTAGTTTTTATTTTTTCTAAAAATTTTAAAGCACCAGCTACAGACATAGGACTGGCGTTATAGCTCTCATCAATAATTAAGTTGTTATTTTCACCTTCTAAAAACCGTCCTCTGCCAGGTAAAGGTTGGAAACGAGTTAAAGAAGCAATAATATGTTTAGATTCAATTTTCAAAATTTCCGCTACACTAAAAGCAGCTAAAATCGTGTAAACTAAATGTTCTCCGATTCCACGAAGATGAAAATTATATAACTGATTATTAATATGAATATTAAAAATTAAGTTTTTATCAATAATTTTAATCTTATCAGCCCGCACTTCAGCAGATTGACTCAAACCATAAAAAATTTTCTTGGCATTGGTTTTGTTGGCCATAGCGCGCACATATTCATCATCATAATTTAAAACTGCCCAACCATTCTTTTTAATATTTTTCACCAAAACACTTTTTTCTTTCGCCACTCCTTTCAAATCTTTAAAAGCTTGCAAATGAACCGGGCCGACATTCGTAATAACTGCAATATCTGGTTTAACAATACTGACTAAATAATTCAAATCGCTTATTTTATCCGAACCCATTTCTAAAACTAAAATTTGAGGATGATTTGGATCATAAATTATTTTCCCCAACGCTTTCAAAAAAATTACCAGCCAACCTAAGATATTCCTACCAGCAGTTTCAAAACCTAGAATAGTTAAAGGAAAACCAATTTGATTATTATAACTTTTCGCAGAAATTCTAATTTTAAATTTATCTTTTAGCACTAAACCGATGGCTTCTTTAACTGAAGTTTTTCCAACACTACCAGTAATACCAATAACACGTGGTCGATAGCGCCAAACATATAGTCGAGCTAATAATTTCAGCTTAAATTGCAATATTTTTTTCATAAATCCGGTTAAACGATGATAACATAATTTTTAGTTTTTTTCCAACTTTTAAAAATAAAAAATTACTTTTGAGGAATTTGATAATAATTAATTAAAAATTGAGCTAATTCTCGAAAAGCCGGACCAGCAGAATATTCAGCCCATTGGCTTTTAGCCGGATAATCCAATTTAACCAGAACAACAAATTCTGGGTTATCCGCTGGAAAATAACCGGCAAAAGACTGAATTGTTTTATCTTTAGAATAACCTCCATCAGGAGAAGGCACTTGAGCAGTACCAGTTTTACCAGCAATTTTATAACCATCAATATAAATTGTATTTCTATATGTTTTATCCACCACAGACACTAACATCTCAGTTAATTTTTTAGCTGTATCTTCAGATATAACTCGACCAATTTCTTGAGATTTAGTAATTTCTTCACCAGTATTATCATTAATTTTTTTATCAACTAAATAAGGACGAACCATCATCCCTTTGTTAGCGATAGAACCATAAGCAGCAACAATTTGTAAAGGTGAAACCGCTATTCCTTGGCCAAAAGCTGTTGTTGCCGCTTCAATATCACGCAAAGACAAAGAATTAGGTTGATAATATTCTTCATTAGGAAGATCAATGCCTAAAGGCAAATTTAACCGAAATTTTTCTAGAAGATACTTGTAGAAAACATCTTTTCCAATTAACTGCTCCACCTGAACCATACCAACGTTATCTGACCATTGTAAAATCCCTGCCATATCTAACTCTCCGTGTGATTTCCGGTCACTATTCCAAATTGTATAACCTTGGACTTCAATTGCTGCCGCTAAATTCATTTTAGTTTCTGGCTCTACTGCTTTTTTCTCCAACGCTGTTGCCATAGTAACTGATTTAAAAATAGACCCCGGTTCATAAAGTTTTGAAACCGAAGCATTAGTGAATTCATCAACACCTTTATTTTTAGCTTCTTCGCTATAATTTTCAGGATTAAAACTAGGAGTTTGCGCCATGGCAATAATTTTTCCTGTTTTGGGGTTCATAACAATTATTTGACCACTAGTTGCTCCGTTTAATTCGCTGGCAGCCTTGATGATCTCTTCCGCCTTATATTGCACCGGTATCTCAATTGTTAAATATAAATCTTTACCATCTTGAACGCCATCACTTTGACCTAAATCTATATAGCCACCAAAAATATCTTTTTCCGCCGTTATATAGCCAGTATCTCCTTTTAGGTCTTGGTTATAAAATTGCTCTAAGCCATAGTTACCTTTTCCTTCATAATCAACATAGCCAAGCACATGAGCCAAAAGCTCTGTCTGCGGATAAAAACGACGATCCTCAGGCGCTAAATATACTCCATCTAATTTTAAAGTTAAAATTTCTTGTGCTTTGTTATAATCCAAATTTTTTTTGATCGGAGGAATGTAGGGTTTATTATTATTAATTAAAGCAAAAACTTCTTCTTGTTTTATATCTATCAAAGGAGCAATAACTTGAGAAGTTTCTTGCTTGTCTCTTATTTGTCTTGGCACTAAATTCAAAGAAAACAGTTTCTGATTACCGGCTAAAAGAAAAGGCTCATTTTGATAAATACTGGAAGCATAAATTTTACCTCGGTGAGCTGGCAATTCTTTAGCCAAAAAATGTTGAGACTTAGCCAATGCTAAATAAAAACCATGTTTTATCACTTGACGATAAAACTGCGCCACTAATAACAAACTGAGGAAAATAACAAAAACAACAAAAATTGATTTTAGCCTAGAATCATATATTTTTTCTTGACTTTCCATAGTATGCTACTGAATGCGAGCATCAATATTTTCCACCTGAACCATTCCTTTTTCTTTGGCCGCGCTCTCAGTTTGAGATAAAGATTTTAATCTTTCTGCTTCATATTGCAACCTTTCATTTTCCGCAGTTAAGTTTTCTTGTTTTGTTTCTAAATCTCTCGTCATAAAAGCTTTAGCTGCTGATGAATTAGATTGAAAGAGATAGAAAATTGACAAAAAGGCGATGACTAAAATAGCCAAAAATTTAACTGTAATTGGGCCCAAAGACATTTGTTGCGAAATTGTTCTTTTTAAAACTGGTGCGTTAGGATTTCGAGTTGTCCAAACAATTGACATAATTTTTAAATTAATTTCTAATAATTATTTTCTAAATTCATCAAATTTTTCTTCTTGCAACGCTTCGGCCCCTCCTTAGAAACCAAAGCGTTCTAGATTCCCAAATCTTTTAAATTTTCCACTATATCTGCAGATTGTTTTTCAGTGTTGCTTCTAAATTTATCCCACTCATTTTCTTCCCAAACTTCCAAATGATCATATAAGCCAACTACAACTGACTTTTTATTAATTTTACCGTAACGCCTTAGATAATCAGGTAAAGTCACCCTTCCCTGTTTGTCTAAATCTAATTGCATTGCTCCCGATAAAGTTAAACGAACATAAGCACGAGCATCTTTCTGGCTGATGGGTAAACTGGCTAATTTAGACGCCTTTTTTTGCCAAATATCACTGGGATATATTTCTAAACAATTATCAACGCCGCGCGTTACCACACAACCTTCGGCTAATTTGTTACGAAATTTAGCCGGAATAGCTAGCCTGCCTTTCTCATCCAAGTTGTGTCTAAATTCACCGATAAACATAAATAATAAATTAAAAAGGCAAAAGTTTGACAGCGTAGCACTTGCCACTATTCCCCACTTTTATCCACAATTCACCACGCAAGAACAATTTTAATACATAATTGTCGTTTTGCCAACCACTAGGCTGTGGATAACT
>JAQVDI010000007.1:9566-12969 GCA_028698375.1 Patescibacteria group bacterium
GCTGCTACTAAAGCAATAGAAATAATAAGAAGTAAAATTACGCTTACTCCAGTTTGCAATAATGGACCACTCCAAGAACTAGGCACATTAGGGTTATTCGGATTAATAACTTTTAGGTTATAAATATATTGCGGTAAATCTTCTTGTGCTAATCTCCCTTTATCAAGAATATTTTTGCTGACCTTATCAATATCGCCCCATTTTACATTCGAAGCCACATCAATCGAACTATCCACATCAGTAATATTGGCATTCAAGTCAAAAGCAACTTTAATCTTTTCACCGTTAACAGCACTCCCTTTAGAAATCCAAACTTTCATTGAGCCAGGCTCAACCTTAAAGAAATATTTATCCACACCAACATTATCTTTAAAGAAATCTTCCTCTGAAACTAAATCAAGATCTCCTCGCGGGCCAGAAACTGTTAAAGAATTATCGACATAACTATAGTTAGCATCAAAATTTTCATTAATTTCAATCGCTGTTTGTCTAGTTAAAGCAACAGCTGCGAATACTTCTTCAAAAGATTGATTCAGGGTACTTGAGTCAGGAGCATAAAAATACTTGCCTCCTGCCTCCATAGGCAAAGCATTTAATCTCAAACCTTTGGGATTAGGCTCATTGTTTGTTTTGGCTAAACAATACTTAAAAATTTTGCCATTAATAGTTTTAGTAACTAAATTTTCAGCAGAATCACTACACCATAAATAGTTATCAAAGGATCCTTCATCTGTAAAATTTAAAGGAGGAATTCCATCAACTACCACTTGATTAGGATCATCAGCTAAACCAAAGCCAATCGTATAAATAGAAATATCATTAACCTTGAAAGGATTAAAAGCATTATTATTAGTAGGATCGATACCAACATTTAATTCTCCATCTGTCATCAAAATGACTACTTTTTTGCTACGTTCATAACGCGCAGAATCACTCTCTTTAGCCGCGGCAAAAATCTCTGCTGCTCTTTGCATCGCCCGACCAGTATTTGTTCCCCAACAAGTTCCTAGATTTTTAATTCCTGTTGGTAAATCTACAGTTACTAAAGAGTTATCAACTTGCTTGGTTAGATTCCAAGTTTTAATCCCTCCGGTTGGATCAGAACAAGCATTTTGAGCTGAACCTTCAAAATTAGCGTTAAAAGTTACTAAGCCTAATCTTAATTCATTAGCGTCAATTCTATTAGCATTGTTGGCCACAAAAGAGTTAACTAAAGTGCCAAACGCTTTTTTAGCACAATCCAACTTTGTCCCGTCCTCAGTGTCACTTAAACACTTACTCCCAGCTGGAGCTGGCGAATTCATACTTTTGGTATAATCTAAAACCGCAACCATATCAATCGGTTGATTAACAGTTTCACTTATGCTTAAACCATTGATGTCAAGTACCACATTAATTTTATCTTTCCCAGAGTTAAAACCATTTTCAACCACTTCTTGCGGTGTAGGAGAAACAATTTTAACCACTTGTTTATCAGAAGTTGTTACTTCTTGATCGGGCGAAACGAAATCAGCTAAAATGGATAGTTTGCCCGCAAAAAATAACCCCCAAACGCCCAACAGAAATAAACCAAAAAGTATCACTAAACCACTAAGGAAAATTTTTTTCTTTCTCATAATTTAAATTTATTTTAATTAACTAAATTATAGCAGATAACAAATAAAAGTTATCCACAGCTAAAAAACTAAATTCGTGTTTTTGGTTCCAACCATTTATTTAAATCTTTAATCGCCACGCGTTCTTGTTCCATGGTACTGATGTCACGAATAGTCACTTTTTTATCATCCAAACTTTCAAAATCAACTGTAATACAAAATGGTGTGCCAATTTCATCTTGTCGACGATATCGACGGCCAATAGAACCAGTAATATCATAAAAAACATTACCGGATTTCTCTTTCAGCTCTGCCACAATTTTTTCAGCAACTTTAACTAATTTTTCATCTTTAGTTAAAGGAAAAACCGCAGCTTTAAAAGCAGCAATTTTCGGATTTATATCTAGAACAATTTCTTTTTCACCTTTTCCAGACCGACCATGCGGGTATTCGCTATAAGACTCACACAGAATAGCCAAAACTGTGCGATCAATTCCCATAGTAGGCTCAATCACCCACGGATAATATTTTTCTTTTTTTGTCTCATCAAAATAAGTTAAATCCTTACCTGAAACTTGGCTATGTCGTTTTAAATCAAAATCTGTTCGGTTGGCAACACCAGCTAACTCCGCCCAACCAAAAGGAAATTTATACTCAATATCTACGGTAGCGCGCGAATAATGAGCTAGTTCTGATTTTTTATGCGGTCTAAAACGTAAATTTTTAGGTGACAAACCCAAATCTAAAAAAAACTGTTGCCATTCTTGAAGCCACCAATCAAACCATTTTTCGCCCTCTGGTTCACTCGGTTCAATAAAAAATTCGATTTCTCCTTGTTCAAATTCACGTGACCGAAAAATAAAGTTTTTTGTGGTAATTTCATTTCTAAACGCTTTACCAATTTGCCCCATGCCAAAAGGCAATTTCTGACGAGTAGTATCTAAAACATTTTTAAAATTAACAAACATCCCTTGAGCTGTCTCTGGGCGTAAGAAAGTTTGATGCCCACTGTCTTCCAAAGGGCCAAAAAAGGTTTTAAACATAGCATTAAATTTTTGTGGCAATGTCAAATCTGTACTTTTGCAAATTGGACAAGTATTATTTTTTATTTCTTCATCATCATGGCGAAATCTTTGATGACACTTTTTACATTCAACCATTAAATCAACAAAATTCATTTCATGGCCACTTGCTTGCCAAACTGCTCTCTGCATTAAAATCCCGGCATCAATACCCACCATATTATCAGGCAAATGAATAAAACGTTTCCAAAAAAATCGTTTTAAATTATTTTTTATTTCTACGCCAATCGGCCCAAAATCATAAACACCGCTAGCGCCGCCATAAATTTCCGAACTTTGAAAAATAATCCCTCTTTTTTTTGCCAACTCCACTAAAGGCGCCAAAGCAGTTAAATTACCCATATTTATTTTTTATTTTTTATATATTCTTGGCAGATCGCGCGGAAATTGAGCCAAAATTTCATAAAAAGTTGTATCTAATTTTTTCGCCCAATCGCTTGCATCTATTTTAGCTTTATTCTCCGATCCAAGCAAGATCACTGTTTCACCAACCTTAATTTTAGGTGCCAAATCAGTTGCATCAATAAAAGAAAAACGCATACAAACTCGACCAACCATCTGATAAATCTTATCTCTAATTATTCCTTTAGGATTAACAAAAGTCATACGACGAGAAAAATTATCTTTATAGCCAACTGGCATAATCCCAATTAAAGTTTTGCGTGTTGGCTTAAATAAAAATTCGTAGCCCACTGCCTCGCCCGGTTTTACCCATTTTAATTGAAC
>JAQVDI010000007.1:13069-16818 GCA_028698375.1 Patescibacteria group bacterium
TTTATCTTCTGCTTTAGCAAAATGTGAAAAAATACCTAAAATTTGTAAATAATTTTTATATTTTGATAAATCTTTTTTCAGTTTCTTCCACTCACTTTTTTTAAAACCTAAACGATTCATACCTGTATCAATTTTTAAGTGAACATTGATTTTTTCGCCTAATTTTTCACTTACCTTTTTGATAATTGACAATTGGTAAAAATCAAACAAAGCAAAAACTATTTTATTTTTAGCTAATATCTCAATTTCTTTTTCATTATTAGCCAACATCACTAAAATTGGTTTCTTAGCCACTGGTAAAATTTCTAACGCCTCACTGGGATTATCCACCATAAAACCATCTACTAAATTATTTAAAGCATTAACCACTTCGACTGCACCGTGGCCATAAGCGTTAGATTTTACTACTGCTAAAATCCGAGGACAAATTCTTTTTTTTATTTCTAAGACATTATTTTTAATTGCTCCCAAGTCAATCTCTAAATATGTATTTGGTTTATTCATAACTTATCTATTTTTTCTAAAAATAAATCAAAAGTCAAAAAATTAGCCCCTTCATTAATTAATAATTGATTAATTTGTCTAATAAACTTTTGGTATTCTTCTTTAGAATAATTATTTTTAATTAACTCTGCAAAAGGCAAATTAACCAAATCAACTAAAAATTGATTTTTATTTTTTAACTTTGATACTTCGTATCGCCCCAATTCTTTATCTATTAATCCTTCCATGTAAAGTAAATGGGCTAAAGAAAAAGCAAAAAAAGACATCAAATATTTTTCTTTTAAATTTTTTAAATCTTTTAAAATCCTAATCCAAAAATTAAGTATCTGTTTAGTATTTTCATCCCGAATAATTATTTGGGTGACTTCACTTAAGCTCATTAAAAATAAACTTTTTTCCAAACTAACACGTAAATAAAGCGGGCGTTTAATCAATTTACCACCGATTAAAATATAACGACTGCGACCTTTTATTAATTCCAAGCGCGTCAAATCGAATAGTTCAATCACGCCTCGCAATTTTGCTTTTTGCTTAACCGCACCACGAGCAACAATTTTTTTAATACCAGAAGTAGTTAAAAAATTTAATAATAAGTCATCTTGATATTTATAACGGCTGAGAATAACACCATTAAATCTTTGCATAAAATTATTGTACACCAAGCTGAAAATAAAAAAACCCAGTCATAATTATAACTGGGTTAGATATCAAAGTAATTAGCATCATTAGATAATTTGGCCTTAGCACCCATCCGCTGTGCCATATGACCTAATTTTTCACGACGATCGCGATCACCGTGGACCGGAACGATAATTACATTCGGATTATTTCGCAAAAATATATCAATTATATTTTTCAAATCATCTTTATAAGCATGGCCAGAAGGACCATAATTACCAACAACATCAGCACAATTTTCATTATCAATTGGCGAAGGAATCATGCGCTGGTCGCGGATAATACCGATATTATCACCTAATCGTTTCTTAACCTGGCGCAACATCGGCTCTAACGATTGCTCGCTGGAACCTGGCAGCATTCGCGCTGAAATAACCAAAATATCACCAGGTCGAAAATAATAATTCCTGTTATTGGTCATTTTCCACAAACCAGAACCAATTTCACCCTGACAACCAGTGGTAATCACCACATCAGCGCGATCATTACCATAGGCAACATCAGTCCACTTCGTGGAAATCTTCTTAGCCAATCTCCCTTTCCCAAGAGCAAAACCTTGAATTTGCGCCATCAGATTCATGGTTTGCATCATGGAACGACCCAAAAAAGAGATACTTTTACCAGCTTTGAAAGCCATTTCTACTAAAGCTTCCGCCCGCGGCGTGTTTGTAGAAAACATGGCTATAATTAAACGACGATTCTCGCTGTAGCTGGCATCAACAATTAATTTAGATATAACTTTCTCAAAATCATCTTCACCTGGAGAAATACCCTCATCTTCAATCCCCGTGGAATCCAGAAACAAAACATCAGCTTCACCGCTCCAAGGAATTTTCCAATTTTTAGGTAAACTTTTAATATCACCCAAAGTAACAAATCGCTTACCATTCATTACCACTTCCCAACCCAAAGGTTGGTAAATAGAATGATGACCAGAAAGGTCAAAATTATGAGCAGAATAATACTGATCAAAAGCAGTCTCTATATAATCTGGTTGCGGCATATAATGCCAATTGCATTTACTAGCCGTTTCCCTTATAACTCCAAGCCATTTTTGCGCCCAGCGCAATTGACTCTGATTATCCATAAAATCCCACTGACGATCATCTATGATAATTTTCTGATCCAAAATATATTCCCAAGATTTTAGAGTATCAAGCAAATAAACATTGCGACGATAAAAATCATTTACCATCCGTTGATACCCATTAGGAAATTTATACTGCGGAAAAGTCATTTCTTTCTGGAACAATTTGAGCATCCCAAGAGTAAAATGAGAGCCATAAATAGAAAGGTTATCTTGATTAAAATAGCTAAATAACTTAACAGGAATTCCAGAAATATGATCTCGATGGCCGTGTGTTAATAAAACCACTAATTTCCCAAGCTCAAGACCAGCAAAAGTTGGACCCTGCTCAAAAGATTCAGCAATTTTAATACCCGCGCCACAATCCAACATCACTTGCTTCAAAATTTGATCATTATTCATCAATTCCAAAGTTATACAATTCCCACGGCCGACTTCCGTCTGACCGCCACGAGTAACGACTCGCACTTTCATTTCTCTCACTCCTTTTTTGACTAGTTGTCAATGTAATTTGCTTTTGCAATTTAACACTAAAAATATAAAAAGTCAAGATAAAAATCAATCATTTTCGATCTATTTTTGACATTGAGAACAAAAAAAGCTACTTCTGCCGCCTTGCTTAATCCTTTTAACTATACCTCCGCAATGACGAGGGCATCTATTGCCTTCGCGCCGATAAACCACTTCTTTTTTAAGATATGCCCCCTTTTCACCAAATAAATCTACGTAAGTGTTTTCACTTGAACCACCGGTTGCAATCCCCTCTTTTAGAACCTTATTAATCGCTTTATGCAACGCTTTAATTTCTTTTTGATTCAAACTGCCGGCTAAACGGATTGGGTTAATTTTTGCCCAAAATAGTGCTTCACTAGAATAAATATTGCCAATTCCGGAAATTAATGCCTGATCTAAAAGTAACATTTTAACTGGTTTTTTAGGTCTCCTTTTGATTATTTCCTTAAAAACTTTTAAAGAAAACTGGGGCGTTAAAGGTTCAACGCCCAAATTTTTAATTTCTTTTAAATTTTCAATTTTATTTGTTGCAACTAAACGTACCCAACCAAACTTACGCAAATCATTAAAATATAATTTTCCATGATTTAAATTAAAAATTAAGCGCGTAAATTTATTCGGCACTTCAAGCGATCCTATCTCAAAATGCCCCCCGGCTAATTCCGGAATCTTGCTTTTAACTTTTGCCTTTAAATTTTGACCTTTGACTTTTGATTTTTGACTTTGAAATACAAATTGCCCTGTCATTTTTAAATGAATAATTAAGCTACGATTTTGATCCAAATCAATTATCAGAATTTTACCCCGACGACGCACCGCTTTAATAACAGCTTTTAAATTTTCAATTTCTTTATCTTGCCCCAAAACCGGTTTGTGATCTAAAATTTGCGCACCTAAAATTTTAAGCCCAATCAAGGTTTTTTGCGCATCACGTCTAATTGTTTCTACTTCTGGCAATTCCGGCATA
>JAQVDI010000007.1:16918-18515 GCA_028698375.1 Patescibacteria group bacterium
TCAAAATTACCTTTGGGTTTCACAAGTACATACCAACCTTTTAATTTCTGACCAAAAAGCTCGACTTCAATTAATTCATCATTCCACTCTTTCACTTTATATTTTCCTTTATCCCAAATTTTCACCGTGCCCGCGCCATATTCACCTTCGGGAATTTTGCCTTCAAAATTTTTGTAATTATACGGATGATCTTCCACTTGCACTGCCAGTCGCTTAATTTTTGACTCTATCGGTGGTTCTTTTGGCACAGCCCAACTTTTTAAAACCCACTCATTATTTTCTTTACGCGCCAAACGAAAATCCCAGTGCAAATTAGTAGCATGATGTTCTTGCACCACAAAAACTTCTTCTCCATTTTTTACCGTCCCAAACGGCTCCGGCGTTTTCTCCTTTTTCCTTTTTGTTTGATATTTTTTCAAACTCATAGTTTTGTTTAAATTATTATATTGTTCGAGCAAAGTCGAGAATTTTCATTAATGTATGCTTCTCCACAAGGTCAAAGAATAAATCCTTATCTCTCTGCCACGATAAAATTATCAAAAGTTTTGACTGGTGAGAAATTACCGCGCAAATAACTAGAAACTTTACCATTTTGATAATACAAATCTTGCGGATCACGCGGCAAAATCACAAATTTAGGTTTTGAATTTTCCATATCAATAATAAAAGTGTCGCTTAAATTAAAACCATATTTCTCACGCTCATCCAAAAGCAAAACACTTGCTGACACAAATCGCGAACCGCTCTCACGATTGGCTAAATGATACATAGTAGCGCCATATGAATAAAAGAAGATTTTGTCATTTGGATCGCTATTTTCTTTAATATAATCAACAATTTGTTGAAACTCGGTAATTTCTGATTTACCGCTCCCTCTAAAATAATTATAAAATTGCTTATAAGCCATTCCAAGCGAAGTAACCATACTTAAAATTAAAATCCCTATTGCAATTCTTCGCCAAACTGCCCGCATTACCGTTCCGGGGTCGATAACGGTTTGTTGGTAAACTAATAAAAATATAAATGATGGAATGAAAATTAGAAAATAATATGGATAAAAATCACCGGCAAAACTGCCAATAGCCAATCCGGCCAAAGTCCAAAAAAGTAAAAATCTATAAATTGGCTTCTTAATTCCAGATTTAAAATCCGCTAAAAATCTTAATCCAAAAATTAATAATAAAATAAAAACTGGCGCCATAATTTCTAAAAATATCAATTTACTTGCCGACACCTGACCAGCCCACGCGCTTTTTACATAAGCTGAACTAAAATAAAAACTAGCCACTAAAAAATCATTAATCGCATTGTGAGCATTAAAATACCAGAGCCAAAGACCAGTGTTGATAATTAGCGGCAAAACAAAAACCAAAATATCTAAAATTATATTTTTTAAGCCGCGTTTACTTAAAAGCATTTCAAGGCCAATTGGTAAAGCAAATAAAATAAAACTACCTTTTAAATAAAATAAAAATGATAAACTCACGCCAGCTAAAAACAAAAACCAACGATTGCGCAAAGATCTAAACCAAAAATATGCCAAAATCGTTAAAAGCAAAAACGCTAAACCGAAATTCTCCGTATTATTACCACTGCT
>JAQVDI010000008.1 GCA_028698375.1 Patescibacteria group bacterium
GACATTTCCGTGCTGGTACCGAGGGTGGGACTCGAACCCACAAGCCCTTGTGGGGCACTAGCTCCTAAGGCTAGCGCGTCTACCAATTTCGCCACCTCGGCTTTATCGCAATAATCGTTTTATTCGGAGAGGGAGGGATTCGAACCCCCGGTGATCTTGCGACCACTCCTGTTTTCAAGACAGGCCCGATCGACCACTCCGGCACCTCTCCTTTTTATATATAATTGCGCGGTGAGGGACTCGAACCCCCAACCTCCTCGGTGTAAACGAGATGCTCTACCATTGAGCTAACCGCGCCCCTCGCCCAGTCCGTCAAATTTTTGATGAGTTGGGTGAAGGGGCTAACCGCACCAAATTAGAATAACCATTATATTTTTTCTGCGGGACCAGGACTCGAACCTGGATCAACGGCTCCAAAGGCCGTTGTGCTGCCATTACACCATCCCGCAATAACCTTTTTAGAATAAGATAAAAAGTAAGTTAAATCAAGAGAAAATAAAGCTAAAAAATTGATTTATGCAAGATTTAGTTTAAAATAAAAGTATGAAAAGTATTAAAAAAGACGATATTATTATCGCACGATTTGATGATAAAGAAGAAATCTTTAGTGGATTAGAAAAAGTAGTCAAAAAATATAATTTGCAATCTGCTATTATACTCTCTGGAATCGGGATGATGCAAAAGGTAAAACTTGGTTATTTTACTGGTAAGGGAAAATATAAGGGGACAAAATTTGCTGGCTATTTTGAAATAGTCAATTTCGCTGGTTCTCTTTTGCAAACTAAGCAAAAAGATTTTAAACCGCATATCCACGTTGTGCTTGCTAAGAAAAATAAAAAAACCGTTGGAGGTCATTTAGTTGAAGGGACGGTTTTTAACACTTTAGAATTATTTTTGCTTGATTTAAAAACTGATAGAATTTATCGTCAAATTAACAAAAAAACAGATTTGTTTGGATTGGAAATAGATGAATAAAATTTGGTCCACTAATTTATATTTTAGTATATGATTTTGCTTTATAATCAAAACTATGCACGACAAGACGCTTTGGCATCATAAAATTTTCGCTTTTATTTTGGTGTCTTTTTTCTCGCTAGCAATTGTGGCAATGCCGATTTCTTTTGCTTGGGCTTCTCCGATTAATAGAGGCACAGTAGTGGAATTAACAAATAATCAACGAGCACAAATAGGTGTTTCTGTTTTGAAACCTAATTATGAATTGACTTTAGCTGCTCAGAATAAAGCTGATGATATGATGGAAAATGGTTATTGGGAGCATTATCATAACGGCAAAACACCCTGGGGTTGGATGGAGGAGGCAGGTTATAAATTTTCTAGTGCAGGTGAAAATTTAGCAATTGATTTTAATGACGCTGAAAGTTTGATGTCAGCTTGGATGGGTTCAACAACTCATCGTCAAAATGTTGTTAACCCACTTTATGAGGAAATTGGGATCGGCATTGCCCAGGGTTGGTTTAATGACCACGAAACAACTATTGTGGTTCAATTTTTTGGCAAACCAAAGATTACTCAAAATTTATCTAAATTAGATGAAACACAAAAACCGATTGCTGATGATAATAATGTTAATGATTTGTACAATGAAGAACCAAAGGAGATTGGCTCCACAAAATTTTTCAAAAAGATTAAAAATTTATACGAATCCTTTTATTGGAAAATGATTGGATTCTTTGTTTAAAAAATATTTTTCGCGGTCGCGGATAAATTATTGTATGTGTTGACTAGCAGAATCAATAATGTAAAATTAGGTTAAGATTTTTTAGTTAGTTAAGAGCTAATTAGAAAATTAATAGATTTAACAAAAAAATAGAACAGCCGGATAATCCATCTGGTTATTCTTTATTTGGCTGATAATTTTTTGGATAGTTCTAGATTTTAAAAAATAATTTTATAATTTTTGATTATGTTGCAAAATTTTTTTAGTAAAAAGTTAGCTGTTTTGATTGGTTTGTTGGGTTTTATTTTGTTTGGTTCTGCTATCCCTGTTTTTGCTCAACAAAAAACAGCAGAAAAAACCTTATTTGTTCCTTTGGAGCAAGTTTTTGATAGCACGGCCCAACAACGTGATCCGAGCTTGGATCAACAATTAAGTTCTGCTAGTTTGTCAAAATTAGCAAGTTATGATGATAATGATTATGAAACATTAGGTTATTGGCCAGGCATTATGCGTCAAAATGAAGCTGGGTTTGATGATCATCTTAATTTTGTTTTTAGCGATTTTAACTTGCCGCTCGGTGCTCAAATTACTGGTTTAAATTTTTATCATTATTTTTCTGTTAATGCGGATAATGCGGGCAATGTGAATAAATGGTTTTATAATGTTTATGATCAAGATAATAATTTGTTAGCCACAATTGATGGAAGTGTTTTAAATGCTGATGGGACGCGTCAAGACACTTTTAATTTATTTTCTTTGGTTGAAGATAACACTCGGGGCTTAAAAATTGAATTTTACCTTTTTAAAGAAAATGAAACTAAACTTTTCCATTCCAATCATGATTATGTGGGTTTAGAAGTTGTTTACGAAGAGGAGTTGCCGCAAATTTCTTTACTTGCACCAGTTGATAATGCGCTGCTTAATAGTAATCAGCCGCAATTTGTTTGGGAAAGTTCTAATAATACTATTAATTTATATTATAAATTGCAGATTTGGGATCAAAATCAAAAATTGATTTTTGATAAATCGATTGGTCAAATTAGTTCTTATAATTTACCAATTATTTTAGTTGATGGTAATTACAGTTGGCAAATTATCTTTAGCGAAGACAATATAAATTGGATTGGTCAAAGCGAAATTAGATATTTTGAAGTTGATACTTTAGCGCCTCAAGCGCCAATTATTAATGCAGTGGTTGATAATAACACCGCGGCTATTAGTTGGGGAATTGTAGAGGAAGGATTGACTTATGAAATTTATCGTAATGATTTATTTCTTGGTACTACTAATTTAAATTATTATTTTGATCAAAATTTAGAAAAAGGACGTAGCTATCAATATTATGTCGTTGCAATTGATAAAGTTGGAAATCGCAGTTTGGCTAGTAATATAGCAAGTGTTTATTTATTAAATCCACAAATTTCTAGCGTTAGTTTTATTTCCGGGGAAAACATTAATATTGCTGCTCCCGTTCCTACCCCAGTGCCACAAACTCCAGTTATAGCTGATGATCTCCCGGGTCAAGTGCAAGCAGAATCAATAAGTGATCAGGTAGCTACTAATTGGGCATTAGTGATTGCAATTATTCTGGCGGGTTTATTAATGTTAGGAGGTGGTTTATACTGGTGGTAT
Organism: Patescibacteria group bacterium; assembly: GCA_028698375.1. Taxonomy (GTDB): domain Bacteria; phylum Patescibacteriota; class UBA1384; order JAGGWG01; family JAGGWG01; genus JAQVDI01. Next base: position 3,311 of record JAQVDI010000008.1, read on the forward strand.
AGTCGTGAAGAAGATGAAATTTAAAAATGAGTTGAAAACTATTTTTGTTCAAAATTAACAGCAAAGGCCGACATTAAAGAACAAAAATAGCGAAACATAAACTCCGTATAACTTTTTAGAGATTATACAGGGTTAAAATTAAAAAAGGAAAATTATGTTTACAAAAATTGCAAAAAGTTTGGTGGTAATTATTGCTGTTGCCGCTTTAACTGTTGGTGCGACAAGCGCTATTTTTACTAGTCAGGCAACTGTAACTGGGAACACATTTGCTACCGGAGTTTTAGAAATTAGAATTAATGGTCAAGCTAGTATTCCTGGTTTTAATGTTACTAATGCTATTCCTGGTACTTCGCAAGAGGGTCAATTTGGTGTTAATAATTATGGAGCTCCTTGGTTTGCTGGTCCTTCGACTTTAGCTGCCAAAACTCTTAAAATTTCTGCAGTGAAAACAGGCGGCAGCACTTATCTTTATGATAAATTAGAAATTATTGTTGAGGCTAACCGAGGCTGGGCAACTTGGATGCCAGTTTATAGCGGGCCATTATCTGGTTTGTCTGATGGAGACTTATTAAATGGTCGTTGGGCAGATTTAGCTGCTGGGAACTCCGAAGATGTTCGATATACTGTATCTTTGCCAGCTAGTGCTGATGATTCATATCAAGGTCTTTCAACAACATTTGATTTTGTAGTAACGGCTACTTCTAGCTAACGATTCTCGCGTCCCGATATATGGATTTTATCGGGACGACTGAGTTTTTAGTTTTTTGATTAAATGATATGGCCAAAAAAGTAGTTAGTAAAAAACAAAAAATTATTAAAAAAGTAGCTTATAAAATTGTAAATGGGCTATTAATTTTGATTGTTGTGATATTTGCTCTTACTGCGCTTATGAGTAAATTTTCCATAGGTGGCATCAAGCTTTTTACGGTTCAATCCGGATCTATGGAGCCAGTTATTAAAGTTGGGGCAATGGTTTTGACGAAAATAGAAAAAAGTTATAATGTCGGTGATATTATCACTTATACAAGACGAGATGATCCTACAAAAAATATTACCCACCGTATTGTTGAAAAAAATAACACTGGTATTGATCGTTATACAACTAAAGGTGATGCTAATAGCGCAGCTGATGTTGATGTGGTTTTGCCGACACAAATAGTTGGTAAAGTAATTTTTAATATTTCTTATGTTGGTTATCCAATTGCTTTTGTTCGTACACCAGTTGGTTTTGTCCTTTTAATCATTTTCCCAGCGACGCTTATCCTTTATGAAGAAGTATCTAAAATTAAAAAAGAAATTGCTATTTATTTGGCTAATCGTAAAATTAAAAAACAAAATGAAAAAATCAATTAAATTATTATTTTGGTCTTTTGCAATTGCCATAATTGCTATTTTTAATACAAATGCTTATTTTGTGGATCAGGCAAAAGTTGTTAGTAATGTTTTTGCCACAGGTACTTGGCCAACCGGTGGGGTGGTCATAAATGAAGTGTATTATGACGTTGACGGCAATCATGGCGCAGAAGGTGGTGCTCAAAATGACGAGTGGATAGAACTTTATAATAATTCTGCTAGTGCAGTCAATTTAAAAAATTGGTCAATTACAGATAATAATAACACTGTCGTGATTAATTCAGATTCTTCTATCCCGGCTTATGGTTTTGCGCTTTTGTCAAAAAGTGCTAACACCTGGGGTTATTGGGGAATAAATCCGGGTAATCCTGGTATTGGTATAGAAATCGTGGTTATGGGTCAATTTAATCAATTTTCTAATTCTGGAGACAGGGTTATTTTAAAAGATGCTTTGGGTAATGTTGTAGATCAAATGAGTTATGGCACAGATAATTCAATTTTTTTGCCTGCTTGTGCAGATGTCGCTGAGGGACATTCTTTGGAAAGAAGTCCAAAAGGTCATGATACTGGCTTGTCGATTGATTTTATTAATCAAGCCAATCCAACTCCAGGCAGTGGTTTATAAATAATAAATAAATTATATGAATAAACTTTTTGAAAAATTAAAAATTATCGCATTTAGTTTAGTTATTACTTTTGTGTTTATCTATCCTTTTGTTGCTAAAGCTTTTTCTTATCAAGGTGAAAAATTAGAGATTAATTTTGATGGTAATGCTATTTTTACTGATACAACTTTACTTTATCCAGGAGGAAGTGTTTGCAAAAATGTCTTTTTCAAAAATTTATCAAGCGAAGTTCAGCCTTTAGGTTTTGCTTCCATTGGTTTTAATTCGTCGCAAATGTTTGATTATTTTATAATCACCGTTAAAGATAATGATCATGTTTTTATTGATAAATCAGTGAAAAATTTATCAAGTGATATTGACCAATCTGAGTTAATTACTAATTTAGCAGTTGGAGAAAATAAATCAATTAATTTTTGTGTTTTTGTTAAAGAAGATATGGGTGATTTTTGGCAAGGTAAAACTGCTGGTCCTGTAACTTTTGTTTTTGGATTTGATGGTGAAGAAGTAACACCGCCAGTTTCAGTTTTTGGGGCTGATGATCTCGCAGGTCTTACCGAATCTGGAGATGTGTCTGGGGAAACTTTTTCGACAATTGATGAAAACGAAAAACCTTCTTTGCCAAAAAATGCAGATAAAAATGGGACAGTAGCTGGTGAAACTAATAATCAAAATATGTGTTGTAATTGGGATTGGTGCTGTATTCTTCCTTGGATTTTGGTGGCAATTTTATTGCTTTGGCTAATTTGGATGTGGGCCAGTGATAGAAAAAGACGCCAAGAAAAAGAAGAAATATAGACTATTTGTTATAATAACAAGGTAATGAAAAAAATCGGTAAATTTCCGAAAATTTGGTCGTATATATTTTTAATTTTAGTTTTAGGCTATATGGCTTTTATTTTTAGTAAAACAGTTTGGAAAAATTATGCCATTAATCAACAAATTTATAAATTGCAAAAAGAAACAGAGGTGCTGCAAGAAGAAAATTTACGCCTTAAAAATTTAGTGGCCTATTATCAATCAGATAGTTATAAAGAAAGAATGGCGCGACTCTTATTAAATTATAAAAATCCAAATGAATTAGTAGTGGCTTTTCCTTTTGATGCTAAGCTTAATAAGGATTTAGAACTTACAGAATCTTATATCGATACGCGTTCTAATTTAGAAAAATGGTACGATTTTTTATTCAAAAAAAGTTGATTTTGATTCTAAAAAAATCGCCGATAGGCGAAATTTTTTTGGCGGGGTGGACCGGACTCGAACCGGCAACCTCCTGCGTGACAGGCAGGTGCTCTAACCAATTGAGCCACCACCCCATTAATAAAATTTTCAATTATTATTTTTTAAATAAAAAATAAAACTATTGCGGGGGGAGGATTCGAACCTCCGACCTCCGGGTTATGAGCCCGACGAGCTTCCACTGCTCTACCCCGCAAGACAGCTTTTTTATTGTAAGATAAAACTATCTTAAAATCAAGATTTAATTTTTAAAAAACTCCGAACTTATTCGGAGTCAAGATTTAATTTTATAGCGAGTAACGCTTGTCGCATAGTGTTTAATTGATTTTGGCATTTTGCCAAATCTTCAAGTGCATGATTGATTATGTTTTGTGATAATTTTTTCATGCTTTTAGTTTTTTTTGCAAGGTTTTCACCTGCGGTAGTTAAGATATAACTTGCATTATAGGGTGGTTCGGCGAAAAGGTGGCTGTCCATAATTACTAATTTTTCTGCCATTAATTTTAAAAGAACAGCTTTAGTCACTTCATGGTTGGAGAATCCTTTTTCTGCTAAAGCATTAATCAATTCTTCTTCTGATACGCTGGTTTTTGCGTTTAAAAAATGAAGAATATTATATGCTATTAAACCAGATTCATCGGTTTTTTTCATTTTGCACCTTTCTGTCAATGAGCGTTGACAAATTAATTTTAAAACTAATATTTAATTTGTGCAAGTTTTTCTACTTGTTTTTTGTTTTAAAATCCGCTATCTTGAAATAAGATAAAAAAATGAATGGCTGTGTAGCTTTCCGACGCTTAGGGTCGGAACTCCGACATTTGCATGGCGAATCGTCGGAGCAGTGGTTGTTTTATAAATTAAGTTGGCTGTGTAGCTCAGTGGTAGAGCGATGCCTTCATAAGGCAGAGGTCGATGGTCCGAATCCATCCACAGCCATGTAGTTCGTTTTACGGTTGCGGCATGAAGCCAGTTTGATTTTTCGGTAATGTATGATGCCGCTTGATTGACGACCCAGGCATCGTAACTGATAAACAATTAATGATTGTAAATTAATTTAAAATATGCCAAATTATTCTCGTCTTCGTCAAATTGCTTATATTATTTTCATCGCTTTGTTTTTTTTGCTTTTGTTTGTTTTATTTAATTCCGATAATAAGAAAGTGGAAACCATTTCTTTATCGCAAGTAGTAGAAGAAGCTCAATCAGATCAAATCGAACAAATTGATGTAAAAGGGACCGCGTTGACTATTAAACTTAAAAATGGGGTAGAGCAAAAAAGCTTCAAGGAAGAGTTGGTTTCATTAACTAATTATAAAATTGATCCGACTAAAGTAAAAATTAATGTTCTTGATAATTCCAATTCGGGACTTTGGCTGAACATTTTAATTTCTGTTGGTCCAATTATTTTATTTGTGGTTTTCTTATTTTTTATGTTACGTGGTGCTCAAGGTGGCACAGGCAAAGCTTTTTCTTTTACTCAATCTCAACCCAGATTATTTTTGGGCGGAAAGAAAAAAATTACCTTTAAAGATGTGGCTGGATTAGAGGAGGCGAAAGAAGAATTAAATGAAGTGGTAGAATTCTTAAAAAGTCCAGGTAAATTTGAAAAATTGGGGGCAGCTGTGCCAAAAGGTGTGCTACTTTTTGGCCCACCTGGTTGTGGTAAAACTTTGTTAGCTAAAGCAGTTGCTGGTGAGGCTAATGTGCCTTTTTTCTCAATTTCGGGAAGTGAGTTTGTGGAGTTATTTGTTGGTGTTGGTGCGGCTAGGGTGCGGGACTTGTTCGAAAAAGCAAAACGAAATGCGCCTAGTATTATTTTTGTTGATGAACTTGATGCTGTGGGACGTCAACGTGGTACTGGTTTGGGAGGTACTCATGATGAAAGAGAGCAAACTCTTAACCAAATTTTAGTAGAAATGGATGGTTTTGATACTGATACTCGTGTAATTGTAATGGCAGCGACGAATCGTAGTGATGTGTTAGATCCAGCGTTATTGCGTCCTGGTAGATTTGACCGTCGAGTGGTCTTAACTCTACCAACCAAAAATGAGCGTGAGGCAATTTTAAAAATTCATGCTCTCAATAAACCAATAGCTAAAAATGTTAATTTGGAAAAAATCGCTGCTACTACAGCTGGTTTTTCTGGTGCGGATTTGGAAAATCTTTTAAATGAAGGCGCAATTTTAACTGCTCGTCATAATAAAAAAGAAATTGGACAAAAAGAGATTGAAGAGGCCTTAGAAAAAGTTATTTTAGGCCCACAAAAGAAAAGCCGTTTGCTAAATGAAAAAGATAAAAAATTAAGTGCCTATCATGAGGCTGGTCATGCTTTGGTAGGGGAAATGCTTCCTAATAATGACCCTGTTCATAAAATTTCTTTAATTTCTCGCGGTGAGGCCTTGGGTTATACTTGGAGTTTGCCTAAAGAGGATTTATATTTAACTACAAGAAGCAAATTTAAGGATCAGTTGGCATCTCTTTTGGGCGGGCGCGTAGCTGAGGAAGTTGTTTTGGGTGAAATTTCCACAGGTGCGGAAAATGATCTCCGTCGTTCTACTAAAATTGCTAGAGAAATGGTTGCTAATTTTGGTATGAGTGAAAAAATTGGCCCAATTGTTTATGGCGAAAGAGAAGAATTAATTTTCTTGGGTAAAGAATTAGCAGAACATAAAATTTTAAGTGAGAAAACTGCTTCTATGATTGATGAGGAGATTAGAAATGTAATTGAAGAAGCATATGGTCGAGCCAAAGATATTTTGAATGCCCATAGAGACGCGCTAGATGATATTGTTGATGCTTTATTAAAAAAAGAAGAAATCGGTCGTAAAGAATTTTTGGCAATATTAAGTACACATCATATCAAAAGTAGTCACTTAAAAAAATAAAATGCGCGAGAAGATTGGTAAATTTTTTGGAGAAAATACTGTTTTTCAAGCTTCTATTATGATCTCGTTTTTTATTTTTGTGGCTCGTATTTTAGGTGTTATTCGTGATCGTATTTTTGCAGTTAAATTTGGCGCCAGTGCAGAATTAGATAGTTTTTTTGCCGCTTTTCGTTTGCCTGATTTGATGTTTAGCTTGGTAATTATTGGAGCTTTTGCTTCAGCTTTTATCCCTGTTTTTATGGAATTAAAATTAAAAGGGAAGGAAAAGCTTGGTTTTAAATTAATTAGCAAGCTTACTAATTTAGTAATTGTTTTGTGGGTAGTATCTTCTTTAATTATTTTAATTTTTGCTCCTTATTTTGTAAAATTAGTTGCTCCTGGTTTTAGCGGTGTTGAATTTGATCGAACTGTTTTCCTAACCAGAATTTTACTTTTGTCGCCTTTGTTTTTGGGTTTATCTAATATTGCTTCTTCTACTCTTAACAGTTATAAAAGATTTTTTTTAACAGCTTTGGCGCCCAGCTTTTATAACATTGGAATTATTCTAGGTGCTTTATTTCTGACTCCTCGTTATGGTATTACTGGTTTGGCTTTAGGTGTTATTCTGGGTGCTTTTTTACACTTTTTAACTCAATGGTTGGGTTTGAAAAGTTTAAACTTTAAATATTCTTTTGATTTTAATTTTTTTACTCCTAAGGTTAAAGAAATTGTGAAATTAGCCGTGCCCCGAGTTTTTACTAACTCAATTTATCAACTTAATCTGTGGGTTCAAACTGCTGCAGCTTCTTTTATGATTGGTGGTTCAATTAGCGCTTTAAATTTTGCGCAAAATATCCAAGGGTTACCTGTTGGCTTGGTGGGGGTAGCTTTATCTAGCGCGATTTTTCCGACTCTAACTGAAATTGCTTTGTTAGGAAACCATAAAGAAATGCGCCAAAAAATTATCAAAGCTTTAAAAATTATTTTGTTAGTGATTATTCCGATGTCTTTGTTTTTAATTATTTTAAGAGCGCAAGCAGTGCGTTTAATTTTGGGTGCAGGCCATTTTGATTGGTATGATACTCAAATTACAGCGAGTGTTGTTGGTTATTTGTCTATTTCTTTATTTGCTCAATGTTTTGTTTTTCTTTTAAACCAATCGTTTTTTGCTTATAAAGATACTAGGACTCCTCTTAAAGCGGCGTTGATTGCTTTTTTCCTTAATATTTTCTTTATTCTTTTATTTTCTAATCGTTCTGATTTTAGTTTACATTTAGGGATTAAGGGAATAGCGCTTGCTTTTTCTTTGGCTTCAATGGCTGAGGCTGGGATTTTAATGTTGTGTTTACGCCACAAAATAGGCGGGTTTATTAAGGGTATCATGCGTTATGGTTTTTTAATTGCTGTTTTTGCTTTGGCTTCGGGGCTAATTGTGCAAGCTTCAAAAACTTATTTGGGTACAGTTTTAGATTTGCAATATACAATTTATGTTTTGCTTCAAGGATTAATCCCGTTTATTTTAGGCACAGTAGCTTTTGTTAGTTTAATTTATATATTTAAAATACCCGAGCTTTCTGAATTTAAAAAAATTACTAAAAAAGTTTTTTAATTTTAATCCTCGCAATTTTTAAGATAATCTGTTAAGATTTTTCTTATGGAAAATATTCGGAATTTTTGTATTATTGCCCATATTGATCACGGTAAATCTACACTTGCAGATCGATTTTTGGAATTGACTAACACTATTGATAAGCGAGAAATGCAACCACAATTTTTGGATCGATTGGACTCGGAGCGAGAACACGGAATTACTATCAAAATGCAGCCTGTGCAAATGATCTGGCATGGTTGCGAATTGAATTTGATTGATACGCCGGGGCACATAGATTTTTCTTATGAAGTGTCGCGGGCTTTGGCTAGTGTGGAGGGGGCCATTTTATTAGTTGATGCTACTAGTGGTATTCAAGCCCAAACGCTTAGTGTTTTAGAAAAAGCGCAAGATTTAGGCTTAAAAATAATTCCCGCGATTAATAAAATTGATCTACCTGGAGCTAATGTTGAGCAAGTTGAAGAGGAAATAAAAAAACTTTTATATGAAGAGGTTGAAGTTAATTTGGTTTCAGCTAAAACTGGTCAGGGAGTTCAAGAAGTGCTAAGCCGAGTAATAAAAGAAATTCCTGCTCCGGAAATTAAAGAAACTAAAGATCTAAAAGCTTTAATCTTTGATGCTAATTTTGATAATCATCGAGGGGCGATTGCCTATATCCGTGTTTTTGAAGGTGGGCTAAAGGCAAATGAGAAAATAAATTTTGTCGGTTCTAAAGAAGAGGCGCGTAGTACTCAAGTTGGTATTTTTGCTCCTAATTTTTTACCTAAGAAATCGTTAGAAGCTGGTGGAATAGGCTATGTTGTCACTGACCTAAAGGATTCGCGTCATATTGTTATTGGTGATACTATTACCCACCACTCCCCCACTGATTTACCTAATTTTCAAGTTATATCTGGTTTCAAACGTCCACAAGCTAAAGTTTTTGCTTCTATTTATCCGGCGAATGAAATTGACTTCCCTAAACTTACTAAATCAATTGAAATTCTTGCTTTAAGTGATTCATCATTTTCTTACGGTCCAGAATCTTCATTATTGTTGGGGCGTGGATACAGAATTGGTGCTTTAGGAAGTTTGCATTTGCAAATTTTGCAAGAGCGTTTAGAAAAAGAATTAGGATTAGAAACGGTTTTAACCTCACCGCGTGTTAGATATAAATTAAAATTAATTGATGGAGAAATAGTGGATACAGATGAAGTGGAACGAATTGATTTTTCTACAGTTAGGCAGATTTTTGAGCCAAGATCGAAAGTTAAAATTATTTTGCCGATTCGTTTTCAAGGTAAAGTTGCTGAACTTTTGAACGATTGTCGCGGACAATATTTAAACAGTGAGTATCTAGATAATGGCGAGCGTTTAATTTTAGAATATGATTTGCCTTTATTTGAACTAGCGCGTGATTTATACCCGCGTATTTTGTCTTTAACTTCTGGTTTTGCTTCATTAACCTATGAATTAGGTGAATATCAAGAAGCTGATTTGGTTAAAGTCGATATTAATATCGCTGATAAAATTTTTCCTCCTTTATCTTTTTTGTCACCACGTGATCGGGCATATCGCGAAGCTCGTATGCGTGTGGAAAAAATTAAAGAATTAATGCCTCGTCAGCTTTTTGAAGTTAATATCCGCGCTCAAATTGGTAATCGCGTTATCGCTAGCGAACGCTTAACTGCTTTGCGCAAAGATGTGATTGCCAAACTTTATGGTGGTGATAGAACTAGAAAAGATAAACTTTTAAATAAACAAAAAGAAGGCAAGAAAAAAATGAAACAATTAGGTCGTTTATCTTTGCCAAATGATTTCTTTTTTAAGTTGGGTCAAAAGTTTTAATTTTGTTAAATTGAATTGTCTTTTAGCCGCAAAAGATAAACATAATACATATTGATAATTATAATAAAAATTACCCGTCGCATAAAGCTATGGGTGACCACCTTTCGTTAAAACTGAAAACTTGCCACCCGAAGTTTTAACGAAGGGTGGAGGGCCCGGCGGGTATCGAACCCGCGACGCACAGCTTAAAAGGCTGTCGCTCTACCACTGAGCTACGGGCCCCTCACCTAGTCCGCCAATTTTTGGCGAATTAGGTGAGGGACTATGGGCCCAAATTTAATTTTTAATTTTTTCCGACGCTTCGGTCGGAACCTACGGCAATTTCTAATTTTCAATTTTTAAAGAATTCACAAAAAATAAAATTTTTAAAAAGCGGGTAACGGGACTCGAACCCGTGTTACGTCCTTGGCAAGGACGTGTAATACCACTATACCATACCCGCGTTTCCAAGATATTATAATAAAATAAAAAATGTTAAAATTCAAGTTTTGTTATGGGGAGAAAATTTTTATTCAATTGAACTATTGCGGTTATAACGCCCACGATTTAAATAGCCACCCGCTATTAGCAAAATTACCGGCAAAACAACCCACCAAGTTTGATGCAGATATAAAAAGTTAGCCAAGCGCGATTGTAAAATAAAAGAATTTTGCATTGGACCGGGTAAAAAACTTAAAACTGAGCTAACCAAAATGGCGGCATATGACATACTATAAAGAAGATTCATTAAAATTGAACCATTATTATCCTTTTTCATGTTGACCACAATATCACTTCTAATGGCAAAGAAAATAATAATGGCAAAAAATAAACCAATTTTTACCCAGAAAGGATCTAAATTAGCTTTGATCCAAAAATTGCCAATAAAATTATTGCCCATAAAAAAAGCAGCTACTTTGTCACCGAGTGTTTGGGTGACAACAATAGAAACATAAACTGCCACAAGAGAAGTTAAAATTTTGTCTTTTTGCAGAATTAAGCTGTAAACAATAAAAAAGACAAAACCAACAATTACAATTAAATCCCAAGTAGGCACGATTAAGATACCACTATTTGGCATATGTTAATATTAACATTTAAAATTCAGAATTAGAAGTTGAATCATCATCAATATTTGAGCTGGCGGTGTTACTGATAACTTCGCCTGTGGAAGCATCAATTTGTTTAATTAATTTTTCTGGTGTTAATGTGTCTTCGTATTGCACAAACCAATAATTGTAATTATTAGGTGCAGCTTTATATAAATTTAAAGTGATATTAGCGCTAGGATATTCGCTACGAAAACTTTGCCCGCCGTTAGTTTCTGCTATTTGCAAAGCCTTGAAAAAAGAAACTTTAAAAAATTCAAAATTTATAGCTGGCAAATTCGCTTTAATGTAGTCAGTTTGCCAAATTAAAGCTCGTAAAAAATCTCCAGCGCTATTGAAGTTGATGTTAAAATAATAAGTTTGATCTTCCGGAATGCCATATATATAAGAATAAGTCGCGCTTTGCGGTGATAAATCACTGCTCATTTTAACTGAGGCTGCGCGTAAAGAAACATTTTCTTTCCAAATTTTAGCTTTGGCATAAGCAGTTTTTTCAAATTGATCAAAAGTTGCTTTGGCGGTTGTTTCCGATTCGTTTAATAATGAGTTATCTGAATTAGTTACGTCAGCGATGGTAGTATCTTCTGTGGTTGTATCATTAATAATGTCAGTGGTGTTAACAGAATTATTGGTATTACGATTGCGTAAAAAAATTATAACACCAACAATGATTAATACTAAAACCAAAATGCCGATAAGCGCCCATTTTAAAAATGATTTATTGTTTTGTTCCATTGCCCTCCTTTTGTTTGCTTATTTCATATTATAACACATATAGTTAAAATAGAATAAACAAAAATGAAAAAACGTCGTTTATCTTTATGGATAATTATTGTTTTATTGAGTTTTTGTTTGGGTTTAGTGATCTATAGCTTTTGGCCTTTTAAACCTGTTAATGTATTAATTTTTTTACTAATTTTTCTGTTAAGTTTAGTGGCTAGTTGGTTTGCGCGAGGGCTGTGGAAAATTATTCCAATAACTTTTTTATGTTTAATTTTGGGATATGTTTATGCTGATTTCCAAAAACCACAAAATGTTTTACCAAACAATAAAATTCAAGGCATAGTTAATGGCTTCCGTGATTGTTCGCGCACAGAATGTCGTTGTCCGCTTAAAGCTAATGATAGATTTGTGGTTTTGAAAATGAGACCAGAACAGGATTTTTTATGTGTTCCGGGCAATGAGTTAAAAGCTCAGGGTCAAGTGCAAAGTGTAAAATATAAAAGTGAATCTTTAGCTCATGGTATTGATTATTATCTGCTTGTGGAAAAAATAAATTTGGTTGATCAAAAACATGGTGTTTGGTTTGGTTTTTTAAAAATTTTATTAGACATAAAACAAAACTTTAGTTTGGCTATTGGTCGTTTGTATGGATATGAGGAAGCAATTTTTGCACGGGGTTTAGTTTTGGGTGAAAAGCAAGATTTTAGTTTTGATTTTAAAACTAATTTACAAAAAAGTGGCACTTCTCATTTAGTGGCTTTATCTGGTTTTAATATTAGTATTTTAATTTTAGCTTTATTCGCTAGTTTAAAATTTTTTAGTAAAAAAGTGGCTTTTGTTATTACTTCTATTTCTATTTTAGGTTTCATTTTAATGACCGGAGCGCCGACAAGTGTGGTGCGTGCGGGTTTAGTAGGTGAATTTTTAATTTTAGCGGAAATTTTAGGTCGGCAAAATGACTCTGGTTTAATTTTGGTTTGGTCTTTATTTCTGATTAGTTTATTTTCACCTTTTGCTTTGGCTTATGATGTTTCTTTGCAGTTATCCTTTAGCGCTTTTTTAGGTATTGTTTATTTAGCACCTTTGATAAATAAACAATTGCATTTTTTGGGCTTCTTGGGAGAAACTATTAGTCAAACTTTAGGAGCTACGCTTTTTACTCTGCCTTTGGTGGCGTATTATTTTGGTCAAATTAGTTTGATTTCATTATTACCTAATGTTTTAGTTATAAGCGTGGTGCCAATTACAACTTATTTAATTATGCTTTCGGGAATTTTTTATTTTATTTTCTTGTCTTTAGCTCATGTTTTGTCTTTTGTGGCACAAGTGTTTTTAGATTATATGTTGTGGATAATTAATTTTTTTGGAACAATTTCTTTTTCAGTTATAAAATTAAAACTTAATTCTCCAATTTGGCTTTTAGCTTATTATTTAGTTTTTACTTTATTTTTAATTTATTGGTGGAAGTATATTTTTGAAAAAGAACAAATAGAACATGAATAAAAAAATAGTTTATCCATTTTTTTTAATTTTAGTTTTCTTTTTATTTTATTTTTTTGTTTCAGCTCCGAAAAAATCTGATAATTTGGTCGTTTTCTGTGATGTTGGCCAGGGTGATGGGATCTTAATTAAAAAGGGAACAGAAGAAATTTTGGTTGATGCGGGTCGTGATAATGGGCAAATGATGGCTTGCTTGGCACGTTATTTAGATTTTTCAGACAAAACAATAGAAAAAGTGATTGCTAGCCATTATGACAGTGATCATATTGGTGGATTTAAAAGTATTTTTGCTGCTTATGATGTAAAAGCTGCTTATGGATTAGGCCCAAAAGCGGGTAAAGATACTCAAACTTATGCTAATTGGTTAAATGATTTAAATCATGAGGGTATTAGTGAGCAAGTTTTAGCGAGTGGCATGAATTTAAATTTCTCTGATGGGTATTTAGAAGTGCTGTATCCTTTTTATAATACTAATTATGCGGGCAAAAATTTAAGCGATGTTTTAAAATTGCATTATTTAGATAAAACTTTTTTGTTAACTGGTGATTTAGAGCTAGCCGATTGGGAAATTATAGTAGATTCTAAAATTAATTTAGAAAGTGATATTTTAAAAATAGCGCATCATGGTTCAAAAAATGGTACAAGTCAAAAAGTTTTAGATGCTGTTAAGCCGCGCGAAGCAGTGATTTCCGTGGGAAAAAATTCTTATGGCCATCCTGCAGAAAGTGTTTTAAAAATGTTGGAAAATAGTTTGATTTTGGTCCATCGCATTGACCAAAAAGGAGATGTTGTTTTTAAATAGTGTCTTAAAAAAATTTAATTTTTAAATTACAAATTAGTTTAATAATCATGTGTAATTTATTTATATCAGGTAAATTACTCGCAATCGCGAGTAAAGTGCCTGATATATTTAATAATTTTTAAATTGTTTTGGATAAATCGTTTTGAAGTATTTAATAAATTTTTTGTCTCTTTTAAATTCGCTAATCAAAAAATAGACGTATGGTTTTGTTTTTATTGATTCAATTAAAAAATTTACTTCTTTTTCACAATCAAACGGGAAAGACCAAACGCTTTTTTGAACTTGGATGAATCCAAGATTAACCAGGCGTTGTCTCAAAAAATCACGATTACCAGCAAAGCTTTGTGGTAAATCAAAAATGACCATGCGCCATTTTCCATCCCATGCTTTAGGAATTTTAATAAATAATTTATGGGTAAGTAAAAATAATGCTTGTTTTTGTCCCTTTGCTGTTAAACGGAATTTTTGTCGATTAGTGGAGTTAATGAATTTATTATTTTTTAAATGGCGTAAAGACTTTTTTAATTTCCATTGAGACAAGCCTTGCAAAATTTCATTGCGATTTTTTATAATCCTATATGATGTTTTAGAATCAGGCATCATTAACGACAGACCAGTGGTTAAAATAAATTCGAAAAATCCTCGAGCAAAACATAAAAGTTCTTGTTTGTCTTTTTGCGTGAGTTCTAATTTAAAATTCGGCTTATATTTTTTTAGTGTTTTTTGAAAAATATTTTTATCAATTTTTATTTTACTTTTTGTCATATGTGTTTATTGTATTATACCAGGAATTTTACTTGCGATTGCGAGTAAAGTGCCTGATGTGGGTGATAGTTTTTACTTTTTTTGAATATAAATTGTGGTATATGGTTTGTAAAATTATTTTGAAAAAGTTATCCACAGCTTTAGTCTTGACACGCAGAGAGAGAGAGTTAAATGAAAAGGTAAGTATTTTTTAAATTAATTTTTTATTATGAATGAAATAAGTGGAGAATCTCAATTACCAATTCAACCTAATGAAGAAACTAATTTCGAAACTTTGGCTTAAGCAATTACAGATTCGCAAGAAAGGAAAGAAATTGCATCCTTAAAATTTACGACAAATGAAACTGGCACAGAGAAAGATAAGGTTTATGTTTTGGAGGGATTGGTGAAAGGAAAGAATTTTGTTTTATCTCAAACAATTGATGATTTTAGAAACAATCCACAAAATAGTGATGCGGTCTATTATACTGGATCAATCGATGGTACCCCATTAAATCCTGAACAAGCAAAACATTATTATCGTTTATATGCGGAAATTGGGCGACAAGAACGTGCAAAAAGTGGAAATGAGATATCTTAAATAATAAAAATTTATCCTAAATTGATATAAGTTTTTGAGACGTCTTCCAGCGACTCTAATTCATCGATAAAATTGGTTAATTTTTCTTTATCTTCTTCTGAAATTGGTTGAGGGTTTGTTGGTTCAAAAATTAGCTCTAAACTTTCAAGATTAATATGGTTTTCTTCTAATTTGATACGCACTTTGTCCA
>JAQVDI010000050.1 GCA_028698375.1 Patescibacteria group bacterium
GTTTAACCTCAATTCTTTTTAAACCAGCATTTTGTAAAATTTTTTCAATTTTACCAGATTCCACTGCCCCATCTTCATTAATTAGAACTACATTCGCACCTTGCACAGCACGACCACGCACAATTTTGCCAATAGCTAATTTACCCACAAAATTATCATAATCAAGGCTAGAAATTAGCATCTGAAATGGCCCTTTATCATCTTTTTTGGGCCCCGGAATTTGTGCTAAAATAGCGTCTAAAATCGGAGTTAAATCCGCAACTTCTGAAAAATTTGTTGGAAATTCTTTCCAAGCTTTACCCTCGCGACCAATAGCATAATAAATCGGAAAATCTAAATGAGCATCATTATGCGCCAATTCTAAAAATAATTCGTCAATTTTATTAATCGTTTTTTTAATATCAACATTACTCTTATCAATTTTATTGATAACCACAAGCACTTTTAAACCAAGTTCAAAGGCTTTCTTAAGAACAAATTTAGTTTGTGGCATAGGACCGTCAGCTGCATCAATCACTAAAATCGCACCTTCTGCCATATTGAGAGTTCTTTCCACTTCACCAGCAAAATCAGCATGACCCGGCGTATCAATAATGTTAATTTTAGTATTTTTATAATTAATAGTTGTATTTTTAGCCAAAATCGTAATTCCGCGTTCACGTTCCTGAGCTCCTGAATCCATAATTAATTCTTGACTCATAAAAATTTCGTTATCGCGAAAAGTCTTGCTTTGCTTTAAAAAACCGTCTACAAGAGTGGTTTTGCCATGATCAACATGAGCTATAATCGCAACATTTCTAATTTCCATAAATTTTTTCTCTTTTCATTTCCGAAAAATAAAAATATATATTCCGCACCTAATATAAAACAACACTCTTGGAAAAATAAAATCATGCCTCGCTCTCCCGCCAAAAAAATTACGGCATGACTCCACTATCATACAATGACTATCCCCAATTGTCAATCTGACAATAAAATTTTCTTTTAAACAACTAAAAAAAGTTGTATACTATCATCAAGAATAAAAAATATGGCTTTACCAGAAATTATCCTCTTAACTGTTGGCTTAATTAATTTATTTTTTGGACTTTATATTCTAATTAAAAAAAGAACTTTAGAAGGAAAAATATTTTTTATGTTTGCTTTTGCCATGGCAATTTGGAATTTAGCTATGGTGGCAATTTTAGAACAAATTACTAATGTGCGAATTCACAATATTATTTTTGACCGTTTAACTTATGCTGCAGCGCCTTTTATTTTAATTGGTTTAATTTTTTATTTTATTGAATTAAAAACGAAAAATCTTTGGGGAAATATTAAAAAAAATAAAATCGTTATCTTTTTAATTATTCTAGGTTTAATTAATCTAATTTTAATTCCTACCAATTTAATTAGTAACAACCCAGGAAATCCTGTCATGTCTACTGGGCCTTTAATGTTTTTGCTTGGTATTTTTTCTCTTTTCTCGGCAATTTATATTACCTATCTTTGCCTAAAAGGCTGGCGTATTTCAAAAGATGAAATTAAAACTAAATTTTTATACGGGATTATCGGTATGAGTTTAATGGTTTCCATCGCCCTAATCTGCAATGTTATTTTGCCAATTATGGGCATAACGTCATTACCGGCAATTGGCGCAGCTTCTTCAATTTTTGTAGTCGTTTTTTTAGGATTAGGCACAATCGGCGCTTATATTGCTGGCGGGTTCATAGGGGTTTTGGCAGTTATCTTAGGAGTCTCAATATTAATTGCTCTTTTAATCAGCGGTGCTTTTCTATTAATGTTCTTTTTGGTTGGCAGCGCTTTACAAAAATAAAAAATCCCCCAAATTTATTGAGGGACCAAATCGTCTAACAATGAGCTAGGCACAGTGGGAAAAATAGCATTAATAAAAACAGGTAATTCATAAAAGTTCCTTATTTTTCTAACCATTTGACAGCATTGCCATTTGCATTGTATCGGTCGATAATCTAAATCATGCAAACGACAAATACCTAATTCTTGATTAAGAAAAAAACAAAAAAGACCATTATGGGCCACTTTTGCCCTGTCACCATTTAGATCAAGGCTCTCCTTGCCATGATTAGAAAAAATTGTCCGAGCTTCTTTTTCTGTCAAGGCAGGAGGGGAACAACAACATTGCCAATCACCACATTCACGCGTGCAAGAATTCAAAGGAAGATTAATAGGTTCGTGAGTCAAAATATAATATAAGACTTCTGACTCCAAAAAAAATAATTCCACATCAACCGGATCGTTAACTTTCGGCTTGTAGGGCAATCCGCTAGGATTAAAAACCCAACGGCCATCATCTGATTGTTCAAAAACTTTTATTGACGCACCAAGATAATCAACTGTTATTTCTGCGGTCTCTGTATAATCTTCTGAATAATTAATTATTGCCGAAATAATTTTTGTCGGCCACCTAATTGGCATGGTCACTTGAGACATTCTTACACCTTCTTGTGAAGTTACATAACATCTATATTAAATCTTAAATTAATCTATTTGTCAATTTTTGAAATAAGGAATACATCTAGCGCGCCTTTTAATTAAAATTTGATAATTAATTTGATTTAACAGGAAAAACTCTTTACAATCAGAATATGCTTATTCTAAAAGCAAGTTTTTTGGCGATTTTGCAAGCGTTAACAGAATTTTTACCAATTAGCTCTTCTGGTCATTTAATAATGCTCCAAAAAATTTTTAATTTAACTGATTTTGATTTAACTTTTGATGTTTTGCTTCATTTTGGTTCGGCTCTAGCCTTAATCATTTTATTTTATAAAGATTGGGTAAAAATTTTTAAAGATGGGGTCAAAGATTTTAAAAAATCTTTATTATTAAAAATTATTATTGCGCTTGTGCCAGCTGTTATTTTAGGCTTTATTTTAGATAAACTGAAACTACCTTTCTGGCACGCCACTCCTTTGATTGTTTTTAATCTTATTTTCTTTGGTCTAATTTTATGGCTGGCAGACAAACAAAAAGGAAAAGGAACAATCAGTTCTTTTAACTGGCAACAAATTATTTTGATTGGCTTATTCCAGGCTTTAGCTTTATTTCCTGGCGTTTCCAGATCAGGGATAACTATTTCTATTGCTTTATTCCTGGGCTTGTCTCGTGCCGAAAGCGCCCGCTTTTCTTTTTTATTGGCAACACCTGCAATTTTAGGGGCCACAATTTTAGAGCTAAAAGATTTCACTGATATCAGCATCAACTTAATTTGGCCCTACATCATTGGGCTAATAATCAGCTTTATGGCTAGCTATGTCATTGTGGCTTGGTTTTTAAACTACTTAAAAAATAATCGTCTTTGGCCATTTGCTCTTTACCGTTTAATCTTAGGATTAATTATAATTTTGTTATTAATATTTAATTTAATTTAAACAACATGGAAATTTTTCACACTGAAACTTTAATTGCAATTATTAAGGCTGCTGGCTACATTGGACTATTCGGCATTATTTTTGCTGAATCGGGTATTTTACTCGGTTTTTTTCTACCCGGAGACAGTTTACTTTTCACGGCTGGCTTTTTAGCCTCACAAGGTTTTTTAAATTTACCTATTTTGATTATTGCCACAGCAGTTGCTGCGATTACCGGTGATAGTGTGGGTTATCTTTTCGGGCTCAAAGTAGGCAGAAAACTTTTTAAAAGAAAAAATTCTCGCTTTTTCCACAAAGAAAATTTAATTAAAGCAGAAAAATTTTATAAAAAACACGGTGCCAAGACAATTGTTTTGGCGCGATTTATGCCTTTTGTACGTACTTTTGCTCCTATTGTTGCCGGGGTAAGCAAAATGCATTACAAAACTTTTGTCTCTTATAATATTATTGGTGGCATGCTTTGGACTTTAACTTTACCAACTTTAGGTTTTTATTTAGGTCGCTCTATACCCGATGTAGACAAATATTTATTGCCTATTATTTTCCTAATTGTTTTTGTTTCTGCTTCACCAATAATAATTAATTTTATAAAACAGAAAATTAAACCTAAAAAATAATATGCCTAATTACCCTCAATTTATTGAAGAAAAAATCGGCACAACTCAATTATTTTTAACTCCCTTAAACCGCAACGCCGCCACAATTCAACTTTCTTTTGA
>JAQVDI010000009.1:0-13367 GCA_028698375.1 Patescibacteria group bacterium
GATCAACAAAATACCATAGAAAAAATAAAATCTAGAAAAGCCAAAGGGCGTTTTCGACTAAATATTTATAATAATCAAATTGAAAATATAACAGAAGAAATAAAAATTAATAATTCTCCGGCAAGTAATTATATTTTTGAAGATAAAGAAGTAATTTATTATCCAGGACAAGATGTGCCCAGGGCAATTAACATAAAAACAAAAAATGGATTCAAAAAAATAAAAAACCCCCACGATCTAACATATTTGGGCAGAGACAACGAAGGGAACCCAGTTTTTGAAGAAAAATAATTAATAAATTTATGCCAGAAGAAGAGCCAAAAAACTTATCCCCAGAAAAAAGAAAAGAAATAGAACAAACAATGTTTGATAATTTTTTTACGAATGAAGTTTTTGGCTCAAAGGAACATTATTATGATGATCCTTTTCTGTCAAAAAATCCCGGGATTCAGGAATCACCGCAAAAGTTAAAAACAGAAGATGAATCAAAAAAAACAGAAGAAAAAAAGAAAACACAACGACCGTCTGAACTAACTTTAACTCAAATAGCAACAGAAAATAATCTTAATCCCAAACCCAATTTACCAGAAAATGAAAAACTGCCCAATGCAATAACGGAACTAATTCAAACTGAAGTCCCGACAGATGAAAATCCAATTGCACCAGAAAACCCGGTTATATCAGAATCAACCCAGACTGCTGATCCAATAGAACCAGAGGTAGAAATAGAACCAAACGAAAACTTAACTTTAAATGAAATAACAAAAGCCTATTTTGACTTAACCAAAAAAGCAATGATGAGACCATCTACTTCTCGCAAAGAAAAAAGAAATTATCTTGAACCATTAAGAGAAAAAGCAACAAAATTATTAAAAATACAAAATCAAATTTTACCAAAAAATGATCCAAACTCGCCTTCCTTAACTGAAGATCAAAAAACTACTCTTAATGAGCTATCCGCAAAAAGATATTCGGCTTTTATGAGAGGTGATTACATAGAAACTGAAGAACTAAATGATCAAATTGCGGATTTAACTAATTTTACAATTACACCAGATTCAGATTCTGACCCAATAACTCCTGAATCTTTAGCAGAACTAGCTCAAGGAACTACTAATTTGGGAGAACGAGAAATTGTTCCATTAGGTGAAGTAAAAAGGAGAGAAAGACTTGTAGATGAAAATATGATTGTAAAAAATGGTGAAATTTATGAAATAAACTTTGTACAAAATGCTAACATTAAACTTGAATCAGTAAGTAAAATTAAAATACATTCAATTGAAAGTTCTACAGTTCAAGTAGAAGATAGTAGCTTAGCAGAAATCGATGAAGCAATAGATTGTGTATTTAACAGTAAAGGATCAGGCAAAATAATTATTAAAGAAGGTGGTAATCTTGAGGGAAATATTGTTGATCATCAATTATAAAACATAATTTTCCGATCTATCACAATTAAGAACAGTAAAATTTATTTTTATTGACATTTAAGATTTAATATGCTATTTTTAGACAGCTAAATCTTGAATTCTTTAATGATTAAAATTAATCCTAAAACAGAATTAGATAAGTTATGGCAAGTTTTGCCTAAGCGGAAAAAAGAAAAACGTGAACAAGACGTCTTATTTTGTCGTCTAGGGATTAAACAAGATAAAGAAAGTTTGCAAGCAATTGGCAATCGTTATCACATTACCAGAGAAAGAATCCGCCAAATTCAGAATCAAGGAATTAAGGGATTACGCAAAGCGGCTAAAAACAATTCTAAAATTTTTGAAGAAATTGCTGCAGAAGTTAAAAAAAATGGAGGTATTTTATCTTTACCCACTGCTAATAAACTTTTTTTAAGTCCTAACAATAATGATGACCAGACAAAAAAACTTTTACATTTATTCTTAATTGCTAATCCAAACCTAAATTATTTTAAAGCTAGTTCCACAACTAACCCGTTTTTTACATATAAAATTAACTCTAAAAAATTCAAGCAAATAGTCCAGAAAATAAATTCTTATTTTAAAGATAAAGATATCGGAGAACAAATAGAAAATATTGCTCAAAAATTAAATATTTCTGTTTCGATCTTAAGAGAAATTTCTCAAATTCACAAGGACTTTGGCTTAAAAGACGAAAATATTGGTCTTAAAATTTTTGCGAACATTAATCCTAGAACCACAGAAAATAAAATTGACTATATTTTTAATAAGCACAACAAACCATTACACTTTTCTGAAATTGCCCGATTAATTAAAAAAGAACAATTAGAAAAAAAATTACCAACTACTCCCACAATTCACAATGAATTAATCAAACATAGAGATAAATATGTACTAATAGGTCGCGGCACCTATGCTTTAACCAAATGGGGATACGCCCCAGGGACCGTAAAAGAGGTAGCAAGAAATATTATTGCCAATTCTAAGAAAAAACTAACTCGTGAAGAATTAATCACAGCGATCTTGGAGCAAAGACAAGTTAAACGCAATACAATTATTCTTAATATTTCTAGCTTTAAAAAACAACTTAGCCAATAAATAGTTTTTCTCTTTGTCTCACTTAAGTTTTTTGTTATAATGAATAAGTATTTATGGTGATAACAGCATTTGCCTTACTCCTAATTTTTGGCGGCTTATTTTTCGGTCTTTATTTTTATTCTAAAAACCAAGGGCTAATTCGCACCAAAACCGCCCTTGAGCAAGTGGAATGGGTAACCTTAAATTTGGCAGTACCTAAAGAAAATGAAAAAGGACCAGAAGCAGCAGAAAATTTATTTGCCGCACTCCACGGTATTTTTTTAGAACATGTACCAGAAATTTTACAACCCCGAGTCAGCTTAGAAATTGTTGCTAAACCAGCAGCGATTAATTTTTATGTTACTTGCCCTAAAAATTTAGTTGATTTTATTGAAAGCCAAATTTACGCCCAATATCCAGAGGTGGAAATTATTCAAAATGAAGACTACACACAATTTACACCGAAAACTAATTTTGCAGTAGCAGAATTAACCACTACAAAAACAGACATTTTACCAATTAAAACTTTCCCTAATTTTGAGGTTGATCCTTTGAGCAGTATCACTAGCGTTTTATCTAAAATCAGTGGCGATCAACAAATCTGGGTTCAAATTATTGTGCGACCCTTAAGTGAAAAGTGGCAAAAGAAGAGCGCTAATTGGGTGGCAAGCATTAAAAGCACCGGGAAAGCTCCTGGCGCTAATTTAACTCTTGGTAATATCTTTAAAGGTATTTTAGGTTTTACCAAAGAGTTGGTAGCAGCAGCCACAGTTAAAACTACTGAAGGCGGGGGAGGAAGCGAAATCCAATTAACTGGGCCAATGAGTGCTGCCTTGGAAGGAGCTGAAACTAAAACTACTAAACTTGGGTATCAAACAAAAATTAGGTTAATAGCTTTTGCCGAAGATTATGAAACTTGTCAAAGTAAAGTGCATGGAGTTGTTGGCAGTTTTAAACAATTTAACACTCAAAACATGAATGGTTTTGCTTTGGGAAGTTTTGACTTGAACAATCAAGAAAAATTAGAAAGATATAAAAAACGTTTTTTTATGGATGGGGGAATAATCCTCAACATTGAAGAACTCGCTTCACTTTATCACTTGCCTAATATCAGCGTTCAAACACCTAAAATTGCTTGGGCAGGAAGCAAAAAAGGAGAACCACCAAAGAATTTACCGATTGAAGGCAAAGACGAAAATGCCGATTTAACAATTTTTGGTAAAACTGACTTTCGTGGTGTACCCACTAAATTTGGTATTTTGCGCAATGACCGTCGACACCATATGTATTTTATAGGTAAAACCGGCACTGGTAAATCTACAGTTTTACAGAATATGGCCATTTCCGACATACGCAAAGGCGAGGGAATTGCCGTAATTGATCCCCACGGCGAATTAGTAGAAACTCTTTTAGAGTATATTCCCAAAAATAGAATTAAAGATGTAGTTTATTTTAATCCAGCTGATCAAGAATTTCCAATTGCTTTCAATTTATTAGAAAATGTTAAACCAGAGTTAAAAGGTATTGTTGCCTCTGGTTTAAT
Source organism: Patescibacteria group bacterium (assembly GCA_028698375.1). GTDB lineage: Bacteria > Patescibacteriota > UBA1384 > JAGGWG01 > JAGGWG01 > JAQVDI01. The sequence goes on from JAQVDI010000009.1 coordinate 4,048, forward strand.
TGGTATTTTTAAAAAAATCTGGGCAGACTCTTGGGGCCCTCGTCTGGAATATATTCTCCGCAACGACTTATTAGCTATTTTAGATTACCCCAAAGCTACTTTTTTATCGATTAACCGCATATTAGTAGATAAAGAGTTTCGTGCTGAAGTGATTCAGCATATCCAAGATCCCGTGATTAAAGAATTTTGGATTAGTGAATATGAACAATATGATCAAAAATTTCGCAATGAAGCCATTGCGCCAATTCAAAATAAGGTCGGTCAATTTGTTTCCTCGCCTTTAATTCGTAACATCTTGGGACAAATTAAATCTTCAATTGATATTAACGACATAATGAATAACAAGAAAATTTTCTTAGTTAATTTAAGTAAAGGGAAAATCGGTGAAGATGTTTCCGAATTATTAGGAGCCATGTTGATTACCAAAATTCAAATTGCTGCTTTGGAACGAGCAACTATTAAATCTGAAGACCGAACTGATTTTTATTTATATGTAGACGAGTTTCAAAATTTTGCTACAGAAAGTTTTGCCACTATTTTGAGTGAAGCTAGAAAATACAAATTAAATTTAATTATGGCCAATCAATACATTGCCCAGATGGAAGAAAGCGTGCGCGAAGCAGTATTCGGTAATGTTGGGACACTTGTTTCTTATCGCGTTGGTCCTAGCGATGCCCCTTATTTGGCTAAAGAATATATGCCCACTTTTGAAGAAACCGATTTAATTAATTTAAACAATTACCATATTTATTTAAAAATGTCTGTTGGCGGTGTCACCAGTAGCCCATTTTCTGCTTCAACTTTGCCCCCATATGAAGATAAAGAAAATTTAGAACAAGAAGTGGCTGAAGCTTCACGCAAAACTTACGGCAAGGCCATTGCCGACGTTAAAAAAGAAATTGCCGAACAATCACAAAGCAAAATCGTAGAAGCTTTTGATGATTTAACCAAACCTAAAAATATCAAAGTAGGCGATAAAACTTATTTAGAAAGAATTGGCACCACTGGGCATAAATGGTATTTCCCCATAGAAAAAAATGGGGAACAAACTCCAAACATTAAAGCTGAGAATCCAAGTCACAAAGAGCAAGAATCAAAAAAAGAACAAACAAAAAAAATAAGTGAAATAATAAAAACTCAAACTCCCGATATCTCAAACCGATCAAAAAACAATCTTAACTCAATTCCAGAAACTAAAATAGAATCTAAATCGCCAGAAAAACCAACAAAAATAAAACCTAATGAAAACATTCTCAAAAATTTAATCAACAAAGCCACAGAAGAACCAGAACAAAAAAAACAAACGCAAACAGGTAATTCTAAAAATATAATTAGTGGAACTTTAAATTCAATAGAAAAAACCCTTGCGAACGACGATCCTAATCAAGGAGAAATTTATTTTTAAATTAGAGAAGGAACAATTACTTAGTCTAGAATTTAATTGGCGAAGAACCGCAGAAATATATTTTTAAAGACCTGCCTGGTATTAGATAGAGATTGCAAAATTTTAGATAATTATATTGTGCGACATAAGATAGAAAAACGTTATTTGGCCCAAAATAGGGCTATTTTTGAAATAACAATAACTACCTATTGTCAATAGAAAGGGATAAACAAACGAAAGGGGAAATAAAATTTTTAAAAAATCAATAAAAATTTGGCATAAATTTTAAACGTTTTAAAGCCAGATGAAACAATAATTAGGTTTACTAATCAATGTGGATAACGAATGGAATAGGAACATCTAATTTATAAGACTTTAAAACAAGTCCAAAACAGTACATATATTATAAGATATACGCTTAAGATATATAGAGATTATACCTCAACTAAGCCATAAATAAAGCACTGAAATTACCTTTAAATACAAGCGGATCATCTCCGTGATAAATTAGTCGTGCACATATTAAAGTCCAGCGACATAAATTAATAAAGTGGTCATTCAAAAAAATATCATGCACTTATATACGAAAATGCAATGCTGGATGTGGCAACAAGACGTTAAGAAATCTACTTCGGCAAACTAAGTATAAAAAATAAATACAAATAAATTATTAAAAGGGCCAAATAGAAGCGAGGTTTGGGTGGCTAATCTGAAATTGAAATGTATTCGCACAATGTATCTTATGCGACAGATATATAGATAAGGTAAATCTGAATAACTAAACTTGACAAATTTAAAAAATGTTTTTTATTGCGTCCCATCCATTATTCTTTCCTGCATGTTCCTACAGCTTTCCTGCTACAATTCTATATCCCAAATTCCATATTCTAACTTCTAATTTCACCACCCCTCCCCCACTTTAACTATGCGTCACCTAATTTTTGATACTTATTCTCCGAACAAAGTTAAAAACCAAATTAAATAAAAATTTATTAACTTGGCTACTATCCTCCCTCAAACAATAAAAAATTCTTTGATTTAAAATTTTAATTCTTAATTTTTGAGCTTTAAATTTCAAAAAAATTAAATTGTGGATCAAATAAAAAATAACAATTATTTTTTGTGCTTATACCAATCCACAATAATCGGTACTGCTACAAAAATTGAAGAAAAGGTCCCCATGGCCACACCAACAACAAGCGCTAAGGCAAAATTACGGATACTTTCTCCACCCAATAAATATAAAGACAAAGAAACAAACAAAGTAGTTACTGAAGTGCTAACAGAACGAGTTAAAACTTGCCAAAGCGACAAATCCGCCAAATTAGCTAATGATCCTTCACTTTTTAATAAATTCTCTCTTAAACGATCAGCAACTACAATTGTATCATGAACACTATAACCACCTGTAGTTAAAAGTGCGGTAATAAAATAAGCATCAACTACAATGTTGGCATAAAAATGACCCAAAAAAGAAAAAACTCCAGCAGTAATAACAGCATCATGCAATAAAGCAATCACTGCTGCTAAACCAAAAACAAAACTAGAATAACCTTTAGGAATTGACCTAAACGCATAAGCAATATACAAAATAATACCCAAAGAGACTAATAAAACACCCCACAGGGCTTTTTGCCGCAAATCAGCACTCACTGATGGACCAACAGTTTCAAATGATAACTCTTGATATTGACCTACTTTTTTTAAAGCATCTTCCAAATCTTTTCTTTGTTCTGAATCAAGAGCTTTAGTCCGCACAAAATAATCACCCTGTGATGGTTGAACCGTGTAATAAGAAAATCCAGCATTATTAATTGATTGCTCAATAGAATTTTTACTGACATTTTTTTCATAACGCACGCTTAAAACTGACCCACCGGCAAAATCAATTCCTAAATTAAAACCATAAAAAATAATCGACAAAATAGCTGCGATAAACAAAATAGCTGAAAAAATGTAAAAATAAATTCTATTTTTGATAAAACTAAATGGTTTTTTCATATTTCTTTTTAGAAGTAAAAAATAATAAAAAAGTTCTTGTCACAAAAATAGCTGAAAACATACTAATCACAATACCAATAATTAAAGTAATAGCAAAACCTTTAATCTGACCAGCACCGAAGAAAAATAAAATTAAAGCCGTAATCAAACTAGAAAAATTAGAATCGCGGATTGACAACCATGCATGCTTAAAACCATCATTGATTGATTGCAATATATTGCTTCCTTGCGCTAATTCTTCTTTGGTGCGACTAAAAATTAAAATATTAGCGTCAACGGCAATTCCAATACTCAAAATTAAACCAGCAATACCACTTAAACTTAAAGTAATTTTAAAGATTTTATAAATTGCAATATTCAAAATAGTATAAATGGCTAACGCTAAAATTGCCCACAAACCTAAACCATGATAATTAATCAACATAAATATCGCTACTATCAACAAACCAACCAAACCAGCAATCAAACTTTTATGAATTGCTTCTGCCCCTAAAGTCGCCTCTACTGTTCGTTCTTCAATTAATTTAACTGGAACGGGTAAAGCCCCAGCATTTAATTGAATCGCTAATCTTTTAGCCTCAGCGGCATCAAACTGACCCGTGATAACAGCACTACCACCAGTAATTTCTGTTTGTACTGTCGGCACTGACACTGGTTGATTATCTAAAACAATAGCCACTGGTTTACCTAAATTTCTTTTAGTAATATCAGCGAATAATTTAGCCCCTTCACTATTAAACTCCAAAGCCACCTCCCAGGCTTGTGTCTGCTGATTGACCGTAGGCTGAGCTTTTTTTAATTGTTTACCAGTTAATTTAGTAGGAATAAATCCCGGTAGATATTCATTAACAACAGTTTTATCGTCAGTATTTCCTTGTTCCCAAAACTCTAATTGTGCTGTGGAGCCGATTAATTGTTTTGCTTGTTCTAAATCTTTAATTCCAGGCAATTCAACTAAAACTGCTCTCTCTCCAGCAATCTGCTCAGCCTGAATAGTTGGTTCGCTCACGCCAAATTTATCAATCCGATTTCGCACCACTTCTAATGTTGAATCCACGGCACTTATTTGATCTTCTTTTGCTACCTTTGATAAATCTAATTGATATACCAAATGAGCTCCACCTTGCAAATCAAGACCTAAAGAAATAGGGAAATCTTTTTTAATTAATTTATTACCCCAAGGTAAAATTATTAACAAAGCCAACAAAACTAATATAATTATAAAAACTAGCCGCCAAATTAAAGATTTAGTTAAGCGATTCATAATTATCTTAATTTAGGATACAGGATTAAAACCATTTTTTCAACCAATCAGCTGGTTTTAACTTTATATTTATTAATTGGAAAAAAGAATCTTTAAACTTTAACTCAACAGCTAATAATTGCAAATGTGGGATAGCTAAATTTTTAGCCGCTTTGCGAGACATTTTTGTATTATAAGTCTTATCACCTAAAATCGGATAACCCAAATGAGCCAAATGTATGCGGATTTGATGCCTACGGCCGGTAAATGGTGATGCCCCCACTAAACTGACAAAATTAAAATCTTGATATTTTTTCTCTTTAAAAATTTTTATTGGCTTAATCGCTAACAATTTAAAATGAGTTTTACTCCAACGTGCTTTTTTACCAAAAATCCGATAGGTTCTATGATCTAAGCTGGAATTTGAAATTTGAAATTCTGAATTTTTTTGGTTATTATCTCTTACCCCTTGGTTATCTGTCAAAATGGATTCAAACCTAAACGGTTTGTTTTTATCACGAGCAATAAATCCTTCCACATTTTTTTCTTCAGGGAATTGCCCCAGAACCAAAGCCATATATTTTTTTTTGATTTCACGCTTTTTAAATTGATTTTGATAAAACTTTTGGGCTTTTTTAGTTTTAGCCACTAATATTAAACCACTTGTTTCGTAATCTAACCGATGACAAATTAATGGCGAAATATCTTCACTTAATATAAAAGGAGGCTTGTAAATTACTTTATAATCACTTCCTTTTTTAATTATTTTGATTTTAGTCATATCAACAATTAACAAACTGCAAAATTTTTTCCACTTGTTTGCGACTTTTCACAATTGAAGCTTTAACTTTTAACAACTTACTGCCAGGTATTCTTCCCAAATACCAAAGTAAATGCTTGCGGAATAAAGTACAAGCCAATTCCTCATTTCCATAATAATCAATTGATAAATCTAAATGTTTGATAACAGTTTCCTTAAATTCTTGAACACCAATTTTTTGAATCAAATTTTTACTTTGGTTTTTTTCTAAAAATAATTTTGGATTATTTTTAATAATATCTAAACCTTCAAAAATCCAAGGATTGCCCAGCGCACCACGTGCTACCAAAACACCATCAACTTTATGATGCGCAAACAAATCAGCAATATCATTTTGATTCATTATATCCCCAGTTGCAATTAACGGAACACTTATTTCTGATTTTAATCTGTTGAAAATAGTTTTATCCGCCGAATTTTGAAATTTTTGCAAAACGGTTCGTCCATGCACAATTATTGCATTTATACCGGTTTTCTCCAATTTTGGCGCTAATTTTATAATTTCGCTACTGTCTTTATAGCCGCAACGAGTTTTTAATGACACTGGCAGCGTAGTGTTATGTCGCACAACATCAAGAATAGAACAGAGTAGCCCAGGATTTTTCAACAAAGCCCCACCATGACCAGAAGTAATCACAGTTTTTGCTGGACAAGCTGCATTAACATCAATCGCATCAAATTTAAAATCATGTTCTAACATTTTTGCAGCTTCACCCATAATTTGTGGGTCTTTCCCAAAAATTTGCGCCACAATTGGCCGCTCCCTTTTTTTAAAATTCAATCGCTTAAATATTGTTTTACTTTTCCGAACCAATCCATCAGCACTAATCATTTCTGTAGAAGTAAAATCCGCACCATGATGACGAGCAAGTTGCCGCATTGGAGAATCTGTTACTCCATCCATTGGCCCTAACCCCACAAGTTTTTTATCTTTTAACCATTCAAATTTCATATTTTAAATATAACTGATTGCAATTCCTAAAACAATCTATTAAATAATAAAGTTATACACTTTTTATTTTCAAAATATTATAGTAGATCTCACAAGAAATCAAAATTAAATTTATCTTTTTTTTATTTTTGTCCCACTTTCTAAATCTTCAATTACAAAACCTAATTTTTCGATTTTATCACGCAATTCATCTGATTTTTGCCAATTTTTGTTGGCCCTTGCTTCTCCTCTTTCTTCCACTAATAACTGAACTTCTTTTGGAACAATAATTTCTTGATTCGTTAAATTTAAAGCTAATAAATTATCATCCCAATATTTTAAAATGGCAGCTTTTTTAGAACCATTTATATTTGTGTCGCGCAATATTTCCCAAATTTTTGCTAACAATTTTGGCGTATCAAAATTATTAAAAAGTATATCCTTAAATTCTTTTAAATCCTCTTCGCTTAATTCTTCATCACCGATTTCCAGACCGGCATAAATATTAATTAATCTGTTTCGCGCGTCTTGAGCCGACTTTAAAGATTCCCAAGTAAAATTAAGTTTAGTTTTATAATGTGCAAGCAGACATAAATAACGAAAATCCAATGGGTCATATCCTTTTTCTCGCAAATCCTCTAAAGTATAAAAATTATCTTTACTTTTCGACATTTTGGCATTATCAACCAACAGATGCTCACTATGCAACCAATAATTAGCTAATGGTTTATCCGTAGCTCCTTCGCTTTGAGCAATTTCATTTTCATGATGTGGAAAAATTAAATCAACTCCACCAGCATGGATATCAAAAGTTTCACCTAATTTTTCTTGCGACATTGCTGAACATTCAATATGCCAACCAGGACGACCTTTGCCCAACTCTGTTTCCCAAAAAATATCACCATCGTTTTCAGACCAAGCCTTCCATAACACAAAATCACTTGGATTTTCCTTTTTATATTCATCTTGATCAACTCGGGCACCAATTTTTAAATTATTTTTATCTAAACCGGATAATTTACCGTAATCTTTAAACTTAGCAATCGAAAAATAAATTGAATTGTCACTGGCTTTATAAGCAATCCCCTTCTCTATTAATATCTTAATTAAAACCACCATTTTTTCAATATAATCAGTCGCTCGAGTTATTTTTTGTGGTTTTTCAATATTTAACTCCCCCGCATCTTTTAAAAACGCTTCTTCGTATTTTTGAGTAATCTCTTTTAATTTTTCTTTATCTCCCCTGCTCTTTTTGATTAATTTATCTTCCACATCAGTAATATTCATTATTTCACTAACTTCAAAACCGGCCAACTCCAAAACGCGTCGCACAATATCTTCAAAAATATAAGTCCGCAAATTGCCAATATGGCTAAAATTATAAACCGTAGGCCCACAAATATACATGCCCACCTCACCATTTTTAATTGGTTTAAAATCCTCTACTTTATGTTTGAGAGTATTAAAAAATTTCAACATTAGATTAATTATAAGTTATTTTAAGGCCTTATTCAATGCTCAAACCAAAATAATTTTCTCCTTCATCATTTTCTTCATCGCTTTTAGGCACACGTAACTCTGCATTTTCTGACTCGCGTAAGAACCCACCGCAGATAGGACAATCTGGCACTGCTTCATCATTAGTTTCAAAAGTGCAATTTTCACAAAAAAATCTAAACATAGTTTATTATTGAATTGGCAAACCTTACTCTACTTAAAATAAAGCTAAACTTTTTTTTGTCAAGTGGATAACCTTCAAATATAATTCACTAATCAGCATAAGGTAAAGACAAAAAAATATTTTTATTGCAATCTCGCCCTGCGTAGCTTTATGCGTAGCGGGGTCAAGTGGATAAATCACTACGCTCCAAGTCAAAAGTCAAAATGCAAAACTCAAAATTAATACATAGAGAAAATTTCTTTATATAAAAAACTTGCGAATTAAAACAATAAATGATATAATTACAACATTAAGCTCCTGAACAGAAAGGAAGATGATGGGACAGTTAAAACTACTCATTGCCAAATTCAAATGCATACGCTGGACAATAATTATCGCTATTTCTGACCTGATAATCATGGTTTTATTATGCGTAATTGCCATTAGAATAAACTACTTCAAACTATTTGACTGGGCAATACTTATAGGACTTACTCTGTATTTTATTATTTTCATCATTAACGCCATCCTAACACCATATTTTACTAACCGCCCTGAAGATTAATTCTGCAGGGTTTTTTATTTCTTAAATTTTAGATCTATAAATATTGATTTTAACCTGCAATTGCACGATAAAATCAATGTTATTTTAAAAATTATTTCGGAAAAAATCAGTTCTCTTCCCGAAAACAATAACATAATTAAATTTCTCTGCGGCCGCGAAGGGCTTCCCGAACTGTAGTTTCGTCGGCATATTCCAAATTGGATCCAGTTGATAAACCTTGTGCTAACCTACTAATTTTGACTTTTGATTTTTGGTTTTTGACTTCTTTTATTACATACATCGCTGTTGTCTCACCTTCTAAAGAATTATCTAAAGCCAAAATAACTTCCTTAATTTCATCTTGTTCAATTCGTTTCAACAATTCTTTTAAATGCAGCTCATTTGGATCATGCAAAAAAGAAGCAATCAAACCACCCAAAACATGATATACACCACGATAACCCGCTCTTTCTAAAGGTGCGATATGCAATGGCGTTTCCACTACTGCAAGCACGCTATTTTTACGATTTTTGTCCTCACAAATTGCGCATAAATCGCGACTGGCTAAATTAAAACAGCGCTTACAAGTTTTTAAATTATTTATTTCTAAAATTGCTTTTACTAAAGCTTGCCTATCTTTTTCATTAAATTCAAAAATATGGTTAGCAAGTCGCTCAGCAGTTTTCTCGCCAATATGCGGCAAAGATTCTAATTCATCAATCAGTGTTTGAAACTCT
>JAQVDI010000009.1:13467-17890 GCA_028698375.1 Patescibacteria group bacterium
CGTTGCTGTCTTTCAATATAATGACGATAATAAAGCAAATCAATAATTGGCGCATAAGTAGAAGGACGGCCAATGCTCAAACGCTCTAACGCCTTAACTAAAGTTGCTTCCGTATAACGAGCCCTAGGTTTAGTTTCTAAATTCAAGATATTTAATGATTTTGGTTTTACGTAGGTTTTTTCTTTTAATTGAGGTAACATATTCAGAGAAAAAGACATTGAATAAAATTTTATAAAACTCAAAAAAACATCTTTAAGGCCACGAGCGATAAAAGTATATTTTAATTTATTAATTTTATTCCGATAATCAGCTGCTTTAGCTTCCAACTCAATAATATTCTCACGGAATTCTGCCGGCTTACATTGCGAAGCAATAGTTCGATTAAAAATTAATTCATATAAACGGTGCTGATCTTTTTCCAAATAATTTTTTGCCTTGTCTGGCGTAAAAGAAAAATCAGTAGGACGAATTGCTTCGTGTGCTTCCTGGGCGCCTTTACGTGCTTTATAAATTTTAAATTGTTCTGGCAAAAATTCTTTACCTAAATTTTCATCAATATATTTTCTTGCTGCTATTTGGGCCTCGCGTGCAAGTGTCGGAGAATCAGTACGCATATATGTGATTAAACCTTTACGATCACTGCCCATTTGAACACCTTCGTATAAGCCTTGTGCCAAAAACATTGTTTTTTTCGCAGTAAACCGTAAACGCCTAAAAGCATCTTGTTGTAAAGTTGCAGTAATATAAGGCGCTGGCGGTTGCATCAAACGTGGACGAGAAATAATATGCGCAATTTTAAAATCACGCGCTTTCAAAATTTCTTTTAAACCTTCAATTTCTTTTTGATTTTTAAAAAATAATTTATCTATTTTTTGATTATCAATTTTTTCTAAATTTGCCTCAAACTCCATTCCCTGTTCTTTAAAAAGAGCAACTAATTTATAATAAGCGTCACTTTTAAAATCTCTAATTTCTTTTTCTCTTTGAACAATTAAGCGCAAAGCTGCTGACTGTACACGACCAGCGCTTAAGCCACGCATTAATTTTTTCCACAAAAGTGGTGATAATTTATAACCAAATAAACGATCAATGATCCGACGTGCTTTCTGAGCATCAACTAGCTCAATCAAAATTTCCCTCGGCTTTTCTACTGCTTCAGTTATAGCATGCTTAGTAATTTCGTGAAAAGTAATTCTTTTAGGTTCTTTTAATTTTAAAAGTTCTCCCAAATGCCAAGCAATTGCTTCACCTTCTCGATCAAAGTCAGTCGCTAAATAGACATCAGCTCCTTTGGTGGCTTGCTTAAGCATTTTTATTACCGCTGCTTTTTTGCGCATTGGCGTATATTTTGGCTCAAAATCATTTTCGACATCTACGCCCAAATTAGTTTTGGGCAAGTCGCGAACATGGCCAAAACTAGCATAAACACTAAAATCTTTACCTAAATATTGCGTAATAGTTTTGGCTTTTGAAGGCGACTCTACAATTAAAACTTTTTTCATAATTTATATTGCTTGATAAAATCCGCTACCAAGGCTTTTTATCTTACCATCTAATTCCATTTGGGCCAATTGACTCAAAATTTCTGAAGATGATTTTTTAAATTTTTTAGCAATTTCGTCTAAATGTTTAGGTGTAATTAAATATCTAAGCATTGGATCTTTCTTTTTAGCATTTTTAACTTTGGGAAACAATGAAAAATAATCTTCTTCAATATCACTGGCAGCAAAAATTGATTTCACCCCTTGTCTCATTAAAAAGAAGCAACCCTCACTTGTCAAGGAAAAAATTTCATTAGGCACGCATAAAACATCTCGACCATTTTTCGCCGCCTGACTAGCTGTAATCAAAGAACCAGATTTTTTGGCCGCTTCTACCACAATTACAGCTTGAGATAAGCCAGCAATAATTCGATTGCGTGCTGGAAAAAAATATTGTGTTGGCTCAAAATGAGGTGGGTATTCACTCACAATTGCCCCTTGATTCTCCACAATTTCCATTGCTAATTTTTGATTTATATAAGGATAAAGATTGAAAAATCCACTCCCCAAAACACCAACAGTCTGCTTACCAGCCTCTAAAGCAGCCCGATGGGAAAAACCATCAACACCCATCGCTAATCCAGAAACAATAACCCAAGGAAAATTTAAATTAAAAATTAAATTATAAGTTACTTTTTTGCCATAAGCTGTCGCCCGTCTGGAACCGACAAAGGCCAAAGCTGGTTGACCTAAAATTTTATAATTACCCCAAACGAACAAATAAACTGGTGGATCAATAATTTTTTTTAATATTTTCGGATATTTTTTATCGTCAATTCGCAAAAGATTATATTTATTTTTAGCATTTTCATAAAATTTTTTTAATTCATCTAAATTTAGTTTTTGCAAACGATTGAAAAAACCTTGACTTAAATTTTTAAGCGGTTTCGGATTGTTTAAATAATTTAGATTAAATGTTTTGTTTCTATGAATAATTTCAAAATCTTTTTTTTCCGGCAATGCTGATGCCAAAACATAATCTTTAAAATTCATAGATTTATTATAGAAAAAATAAAAGCAACAATAAAGAAAAAAGCGTTTTGCTTATGATAATTCTTTTTTTACTAACTCACTAAATAAATATAATCCGACTTTATTAATTATCCCGTGCTGACGCTTGCCAAAGATGTCACCTGATCCTCGTTTTTCCAAATCACGAATTGATAATTGATAAAAAGCATTCGGTTCTTTTATCAAATTTAAAAAATCAATTAAACGGCTATAACTAGTATCAGATATATTCTGGGAAACAGCTATTACAAAATTTGCATTTTTAATGCTTCTGCCCACTCGACCACGTAATTGATACAAATCAGCCATGCCCAAGCGTTCTCCAAACCATAGAATCATAGTATTAGCATTAGGAAAATCTAAACCGTGTTCCACAATCGCAGTGGATAACAAAATTTTAATCTTGCCTTGTGAAAAATCAGTAAAAATTTCAGCTAATTTTTTTTCATTCATTCTGCCATTAGCCACCATAATTTTTTCTTGTACTTTAGTTTTCAATAGTTCCTGCTCAATCATGTGCAAATCTTTAATCAAAGGCGCTACAAAATAAACTTGACCGCCTTTCTCTATTTCTGCATCAATAAAATTTTTTATTTGCTTAAAGTCATTTTGTGCTAAAACTACACTTTTAATTTCCCCTCGTTCAAAAGGCATTTCTTTCAAAATAGACATGGTTTTTACTCCCGTCAAAGCTAAATTTAATGTCCTCGGAATTGGTGTTGCACTTAAATTCAAAATAGATAAATCCTTCTTTTTTAAACGCAACTTTTCTTTTTGCTCCACTCCAAACCTCTGCTCTTCATCTATTACTAAAAGACCAGTATTTTTTAAAGACAATCTAGAAAAAAGAATTTTGTGCGTTCCAACAATCATCTCAATTTTTCCTTGATTATAAAGTTCAATAGTTTTTTGGTTTTTTTCTTGCGAATTAAAACGTGATAAAACCCCGACTTTAATCCCAAGATTAGATAGACGAGATTTCGCGACCAAGAAATTTTGATAAGCAAGAAATGTAGTAGGCGCTAACATTAAAACTTGTTTAGAATTAGCCAAAAAAATAGCCGCTATTCTCAGAGCCACTTCAGTTTTACCACTACTAGCTTCTCCTGATATTAAATGATCAAACGGACGATTTTTTTTCAATAACTTTTCCACTTCAACAATAACTTTTTTCTGAGAAAAAGTCAGTTCAAAAGGAAAAGTTTTTTCTAAAATATTTAAAGCAATTTGACTTTCTTTTTTATCAAAATTAATTTTTTGTTTCTGTAAATCTAAAAATAATTGAGATAATTTTTGCGCTAATCTTTTAGCTTCCAAATTAGCCAACATTTTAATTTCTTGCCAATCGCGACCGCCCAAAGCTGACAAGCGTGGATTAGCACCAATATATTTAGTAATCCGATCTTTTTCGCTTAAATGAGAATACAAAAACGCATTATTGCGAAAACGCAAATGATAGTAAAAATCTTTTCTTTCTGTAACACCAATAATTTGCTCATCTAAACTCATTGGCAAACTTTTTGGACCAATACCTTCTAATTTACAAATTCCATGATCAATATGGACAACAAAATCGCCCACACCAAATTTTACAATTTTAGCAAAACGACGACGAGGCATTTTTTTCTCAAAATCCGCGTCCGTGAAAAGATGAATGTTTTGGTAGCTAAAACCCTTAAAATCAATTGGGGGTAAAATAAAAATTTTTGATTGATAACCTTCAGTTAGTTCCCGTAAAGCTGTCTCGTATTTAGAAAAAATAAAAATTAGTTGATCTTTCTTTTTTGCTAATCGACTCACTTCTAATAAATTCGCTTTAAAATGATTTTTAATCGGCAAATCCAAAACTATTTTTTTCCCGATGTTTTCCC
>JAQVDI010000051.1 GCA_028698375.1 Patescibacteria group bacterium
ACAAAACCAACATAAATTGCAAGAATTCCATCAGCTAAAGTGTGTAAAAATAATGAAGCAATCAAAATCGCAATTATAGTACAAATAGTTGTATAAGCAATTTGAGTTTTGTGGCGGGCTAATTCCCAAATAAGTAAAATCATAAAAGACAAAAAGATAATCAACCCAAAAAAACCAACTTCAAGCGCAATTTGCAAATAAAAACTTTCACTCACCATAGCTTGATTCGTCCATTGAGAAGCTGGCCCAACTTTAGATAAACCAATGCCAAAAGGATTTTCTAAAAATAATTTATATCCATCCTGAAAATACGCCAAATGCCAGCCACTAGATGAAGGACGAACAACAATTTCGTACAATTGTTCACGAAACAAGAGACCACCCAATAATAAAATTGCTAAAATTGATCCCAAAACAATACCGCCAAAAATTGGTCGACGCCTAATATTAATAAATGATAAAATTAAAATACCAATTATAAAACCAAGAATAGCAGAACGACTAAATGTCAAAATCAAAGTAATAATACCTAAAGTAGCCACAAAATACGCTAAAATATCGCGTTTTTTGCCTAGAACTTTAGCTAATGCCAAAAAAATAATCACTAAAGAATAGGCAGCTAATTGATTAGGACCACTAAAAAATGAATGCACTCTAACCAGATTAGAATTACCCAAAAGCTGAAAAGCAGGAATTGCTCCTTTTATATCAAATTGAGACAGTGCCTCTTTGGCATAGCCAAATTGTTCTAAAAAATTATGAGGCAAAACAAAAAATTGCAAAATGGCAAAAACAAAAACTGGCAAACTAGTCCAAAAAATAATTTTAATTAAACTATCAGACTTGTCTTTATAAAAAAGAAAAAATAAACGAAAAATAAAATAATAAAATAAGAAAAAGAAATCATAACGAATACCAAATAGCGCTTCACGCAGGCTAGAGCCATGAACAAAAATACTACCCAAAATTATAATTAGATAAAGAACAATAAAAAAATCTGAAATCTGAAATTCAAATTTTAAATTAGAATTTTTACGATTCTTAATCCATTGATAAATCAAACCAGCAAACACACCAAACATAATGAGTTCCTTAAATAAACGAATTAATTCCAACTGACTAAAATCAAGATTAAATATATGTGCGCTAAAAGTAATTAAAAAGGCATAAAAAGGTAAAACGCAAAAAAGTGCTACAATTAACCAATATTTTTTAATCGCACTAAAAACCGCTAATCCAGCTAAACTAAAATAAGTGATTAAGTTGGTCACATTTATATTTTATCCTAATCAGAAAAAAAATAAAAGCCAATTCATCTTTATCATCCCCACGCAGGCGGGAATGATAAAGAATTTATTTCAACCATAAAACTTTTTCTTTAAAATCATCCAGTCTTTCTAAAGCAATTTCTGCACCTTTAACTACACAATTGGGAGCATCATCAGCCACCTGACATGGAATCCCGGTGATTTTGGCTAAAAATTGATCACTACCACGCAAAAGAGAACCGCCACCAGTCATAACCATACCTTTATCAATAACATCAGCTGCTAATTCTGGTGGAGTTTTTTGCAAAACTAATTTAACCGAACTAATAATATCGCTCATTACATTGCCCACTGCTTGCGCCACATCATTATTAGAAACATATAAAGTCTCAGGTAAATTATTAACACTATTTGATCCGGAAACTTCTAAAGTTTTTTCTTTGCTTTGAGTAACTACAGAACCTATTTTGTGTTTAATTTTTTGCGCTGTTTTTAAACCAATAATTAATTTATATTTTTTACGAACATAATTAATAATTGCTTGATCTATTTCCTCGCCACCAATTCTAGCGCTTTCACTAACCACAATATCGCCCAAAGATATAACTGCCACTTCTGTCGTACCACCACCAATATCAATAATCATATGACCGCTAGGAGTACCAATAGGAATACCCGCGCCTAAAGCAGCTGCTACTGGCGATTTAATGATATAAGCCTGTTTAGCTCCAGCAGAAACAGCCGCATCCACCACTGCCCGACGTTCTGTTGAAGTAATACCTGCCGGTACAGCAATAATCACTTCTGGACGCACAAATGAAAAAATACCAGCAATGTGATCAAAAAAATAACGCAACATTCCTTCTGTCACTTTATAGCTGGCAATTGCGCCATCTTTAATCGGATTAACTGCCACAATTGAATCTGGAGTTTTACCCAACATTTCTTCCGCATCCTTGCCTACAGCCAAAATCTTATTTGTGTCTGCGCTTACAGCCACTACACTTGGCTCATCAACAACAATACCGCGACCCGGCACAGCAATCCGCGTGTTGGTGGTTCCTAAATCAATGGCGAGTCTTTTTGCGTACATAATAAAATAATTTTCAATTTATAATTTTTTCCGACGCTTCGGTCGGAATCCCGACATCAATTTTATTGATCATCGGGGCAATTTTCAAAGAAACTTAAGGTTTTCTTTCTATTTTCGCGCCAAGAGCGATTAGTTTTTCTTCCCAGTCTTCATAACCACGATCAACAATTTCTATATTATAAATTTCACTTTTACCACGAGCAATTAAAGCAGCAATAATTAAAGTAATTCCTGCTCTTAAATCTAAACTATAAATTTTTTTTCCATGCAAAACAGTAGGTCCAAAAATAGTAGCCGTGTGAGCATCTAAAATTTTTGTTTGCGCTCCCATCTTTCGTAATTCTTTTAAATACTGCAAACGGTCTTCAAAAAGAGTTTCAAAAATTCTACTTCCACCTCGAGCTTGAGTCATTAAAATAGAAAATGGCGCTTGCAAATCAGTAGGAAATCCAGGATATGGTCGGGTATCAATATCTACAGGTTTAAAATAACCACGAGAGGAAATTTTTAATTGATTATTTTGTATTTCAATTTTAGCGCCCACCTGACGTATTTTACTTAAAAATAAATCTAAATGTTCAGGGATCACATTTTTTATAATTATTGAACCCTTACTAACCGCAGCCAAAATTGCCCAAGTGCCAGCTTCAATTCTATCAGGAATAACAGTATGACTAATTTTCTTAAAATTTTTAACTTTTCTTTGCACAGAAATAAAAGGTGATCCCACGCCTTTAAACTCAACTCCCATTTTTTCTAACATTTTTATCAAATCAATAATTTCCGGCTCAATCGCCATTACCCTAAAATTAATTTGTTTATTAAAATAACTAGCAAATAAAAGAGCATTTTCTGTGGCAGTAACACTGATCTCATCCAAAATAACCAAATTATTTTTAATTTTATCTATACTGATTTCAAAACAACCATCATTTTCAACAATTTTAGCACCTAAATCACTAAATAATTTTAAATGTGTATCAATGCTACGAGCACCAATTTGGCAACCACCCGGAAAAGGCAAACGGACTTTTTTAAATCGGGCCAAAAGCGGTCCTAAAAAAATAATAGAACCACGCAAATGAGAAACGATTTTTAAGTTTAAATCGCCGCTTTCAATTGTTGCTGCGTTTAAAATATAATGACCTTTTTTTACTCTTTTTATCTGGCCACCGATTGATTCAAAAATAGAAAACATTGATTTTACATCTAAAATTTCCGGCACATTTTTAAGCTCAACATCACTCTTGCTTAAACAAGAGGCAGCAATCATCTTTAAAGCTGCATTTTTAGCACCAGAAACTGTAATTTCACCCCTCAGAGGCTTACCGCCCCAAACTTCAAGTTTCATGATATTAATAATAAACTAAAAAAAATAAAAATCAAAGAAAAAACCGCCGGTTAGCTGTCCCGGCGGTCTGGAAGATGGCGCTGATGATCTTATTGGCGCTTCCAACAATAGGAGGCTTACCAATAGACAACCTGCTTTCGTCCCAGACGGGCTA
>JAQVDI010000052.1 GCA_028698375.1 Patescibacteria group bacterium
GCGCTTTTTATTTTGTTTTTGGAGTATGCAATCTTATTTTTGTTTTTTGTAAAAACTGAAACAGATTGTTTAGCTAGGCATATAAAAACTTTTTGTAATGACAGGCAAAGAAATTTTCTCTTGACAGCAATGTCAAGTATACTTTACAATTGTAATATGGATGATTTTTTCAAAACTTTTCGTCAATCTAATCAGTTGACACAAGGAGAAATGGCAAAACGTTTGGGAATTTCTCGTCAAGCTCTGTATGCCTTAGAAAAAGGTAGCTCTAAGCCATCGTTAGATTTAATTGCTAAAATGGAAGCGCTTTTTGATGCTTCTTGGCGTGATTTTTTTCCGGAAATGTCGCAAAAACATCCTTGGCAAAAAATTAAACCCCTGAAAGAGCCTGGATTATTAAATGAAAAAAAGGAATCCAAAATTAATAATTTTGAGGATAAAGGTGATTATTATAGTTTAGAAGTTTATCTCCCCAATATAAAAAAAGAAGATGTTGAGTTAGAAATTGGAAAAAGTCAATTAATTATTCGGGTGCAAAAAGTAGAAGAAGAAACGCGGCAAGAAGATAAAATTAGTTTTTATTATCAAATAGCTAGTTCTAGTATGCAAAGAACTTTTGCTTTGCCTGAAGAGATTAATCAAGAAAAAACTGAAGCTAAATTTGAAAATGATGTGTTGAAAATGAAACTTTATAAACTAAATCCGAAAGCTGATTCAAAAACCATCAGATTTGAATAAAATTACTCTTCGAGCTTGTCGAAAAGTTACACTAATGTAAAGTTCTTCACAAGATCGAATAATATCTAACAACACTAGTATTTAAAAACTAATATATATTTATATGAAATGTGAAAAATGTCGGAAAAAAGAGGCACGCTTCAAATTAACTAAAACAGTTAATGGCAAACCACAAGATCAGTATTTATGTGAAGATTGTTTGGAAAAGGTTCAAGGCGGGAGTTCGCCATTTAGTTCTAACAGTTTCCCTTTTGGTGATTTATTCGGTGATTTTTTTGGCGAAGGGATGAATTTGGGCCAAGGGCAACCCAAAAAGGAAGAATATGATACGAGCGAATTTTTCTCAGAAAGATTAGAAGAAATTATTAATCAGGCTAAAGCCATAGCAGCAAAACGTAATCTGGATAGTGTTGATACTGAAGAATTATTATTGGCAAGTTTAAATGATGAAGTAAGTCAGCGTATTTTAAACAAAATTAAGCCAATCGCAGAGATCAAAAAAGAAACAGAATCTTTTATTAAAAATAAAACTAAAGCTAGTGGGAAAATTGAAAATTTAGAGCTAGCTCCTCGGGCTCGTAAGTCTTTAGAATTTGCTTATAACGAAGCTTATGATCTGGGCCATTCTTATGTTGGGCCAGAGCATTTATTGCTTGGTTTATCTCGAGAAACTGACGGTATTGCTAGTCAGATTTTAAATAGTTTAGGTATTACTTATGATAAATTGAAAAAACAAGTGCATGTTGTTGCTGGCGAAGGTGAAATCAAAGAAGGAGTAAAAAGTCCAACTCCGCATTTAGATCAATTCAGTCGTGATTTAACGCGCGATGCTAAAAGTGGTAAATTGGATCCGGTCATTGGCCGAGAAAATGAAATTGAGACTACTATGGAAGTGTTATCTCGTCGTACCAAAAATAATCCTGTATTAATTGGTGAGCCGGGTGTGGGGAAAACGGCAATTGTGGAAGGTCTGGCTACGCGGATTGCTAAAAATCAAGTGCCGCACACCTTGCAGGGAAAGCGCGTGGTGGCATTAGATATTTCAGCAGTTTTAGCAGGTACTCAATACAGAGGGCAATTTGAAGAAAGATTAAAACAAATAATTGATGAGATCAGAGCGCATGCAGATAGTTTAGTAATTTTTATTGATGAGTTGCACACTATTGTTGGCGCTGGTTCAACTGGTGGGGAAGGTGGGGGCGCGATGGATGCGGCCAATATGCTAAAGCCAGCTTTAGCGCGTGGTGAATTGCATTTAATTGGCGCTACAACATTAGATGAATATCGTAAATATATTGAAAAAGATGCCGCTCTTGAGCGTCGTTTGCAGCCGGTTTTGGTGCCAGAGCCAACACTTGAAGATACAATTTTGATTTTAAAAGGTTTAAAAGAAAAATATGAGTCACACCATAAAGTAAAAATTTTAGATGAAGCACTTGTCGGAGCAGCAGAATTATCCGATCGTTATGTCAGTAATCGATTTTTACCAGATAAAGCGATTGATTTAATTGATCAAGCAGCAGCGCGAGTGACTTTGAAAATGACAGCTGAACCTCAAAATTTGCAAAAAATTGAAGAGAAAATTAAAGGCTTAAATCGCGAAGTGGATCAAGCGGCTTCAGCTCAAGATTTTCGTCGAGCAGCTGTTTTAAAAAAAGAGATTAAAGAACTGGAAGCACAGAAAGAAACGCTAGATAAAAAATTTAAATTAGATCGGGCAACTGGTTACCCCGTTGTGTCTTTAGAAGAAGTGGCGGAAATCGTGGCGCGCCAAACAGGCATTCCTGTATCACGTTTACAAGAAAGTGAAAAACAAAAATTATTAGATTTGGAAAAACGGATTCATGGTCGTTTAATTGGTCAAGCTGAGGCAGTTAAGTCTGTTTCTGAAGCGATTCGTCGCGCTCGAGTGGGGCTTAAAGATCGTCGTCGTCCTATTGGTAGTTTTTTATTTTTAGGTCCAACCGGAGTAGGGAAAACTGAATTAGCACGAACATTAGCCGAGACAATGTTTGGGGATGAAGATGCTTTGATAAGATTAGATATGAGTGAGTATATGGAAAAACATTCTGTTTCTCGTTTAGTGGGTGCGCCGCCAGGATATGTGGGTTATGATGAAGGTGGTCAATTAACAGAAAGTGTGCGTCGTAAACCTTATGCTGTGATTTTGTTTGATGAAATTGAAAAAGCACATCCTGATGTTTTCAATATTTTATTGCAAATTTTAGACGATGGTGTGTTAACGGACGGACAGGGTAGAAAAATTGATTTTAAAAATTGCTTAATTATTTTAACTTCTAATTTAGGCAGTGAAGTTATCAAAGAACAGACTGATAAAGAAATAAAAGCTAAAGATGATGAAGCAAAACGAAAAATTTATAATGAAACACGTGATAAGATTGAAAAAACTTTGGGCATTTATTTTAAACCGGAATTTTTGAATCGTTTAGATGAAACAATTTTGTTTCATAATTTAACCCAAGCGGAGATTTTACAAATTGTGGATTTACAGATTGAATTAACTCGTCGGATGATGAAAGGACAGGGCCTTGATTTGGAAGTTGACCAAAAAACGAAAGAGTATATTGCTAATAAGGGTTATGATCCAGCTTATGGTGCGCGGCCTTTGCGTCGTTTGATTCAAAATGAAATTGAGAATAAATTAGCCGGCGAAATTCTGCAAGGAAAGTTTAAGCAAGGTGATAGGATCAAAATTTCAATTGAAAAAGGGGAATTGAAATTTCATAAGGCAGGCTAATAATTTCTAATTTCTAATTAAACCCAGTAGAGCTACTTTGTGATTCTACTGGGCAAATCCTAATTAATAAATGACTAATTATGGAATTGGTCATTGCGAGGCTAGTTTATCCTGAGCGAAGTCGAAGGATGGCAGTTTTTTTGTCATAACTGTGCGGACATCTACGGAGCTTGCTCCGTAGCTGGATAGCACACAGGAGCGTCCCAGCAAAAACAGCCAGAAAGTAGTATATTAAAAATATGGATATTGAAATCGGTTCCCAT
>JAQVDI010000053.1 GCA_028698375.1 Patescibacteria group bacterium
TAAACAAAAGACCCGTTTTATTGTGCGTAATAATTTCTTTGTTGGGATCAATATCAGAAGCCACTACTGCCAAATGAGCAGCTGCGCCTTCCAAAAGAGCATTAGACATGCCTTCAAATAAACTAGGAAAAACAAAAACATCACTTATTTTTAAAATATCAATTACATCTTCGCGAAAACCTAAAAATAAAACTTGATTTTTTATCTTTAAATCTTTAGCTAATTGTTTTAATTCACCTTCAATCCCTTGGTCTTTACCAATTAGAACTAATTTTAATTTAGGAAATTTTTTATAAATTTTAGCAAATGATCGCAATAAATAATCATGGCCTTTACCATTTTTAAGATTAGCTGTAAAAGTAATAACCAAATCATCTTTTTTCAACCCTAATTCTTGTCTTTTTTTGTTTTTATCAATTTGAACCACAAAACGATCAAGCTCAACTGCGTTAGGGACAACAATAACTTTGCCTTTAGGAAATTTCCAAAAATTAATTAATTCATCAGCAGTATTTTGAGAAACGCAAATATATTTAGCAATTAAAAAATAACTTAATCTATCTAAGAACATAGCGAATTTTCTTCTTAGCGCAGTGGTTCTTTTAGAACAAATAATTTTTTTAATGCCAAAAATTCTACCAAAAAATCGACCGAATAAATCAGCATGGATCAGATATGTAACTAAAAGATCGGGTTTTTCTTTTTTAATAATTTGTCCAAACTCTTTAATGGCACTAATGATTCTCCACTTTGTTAATTCAAAACAATAAACTCTAATATTTTTCTTTCTTAACTCATCAGCAATTTTTCCTCCTCCGGCTGAACAAACAAAGTTTTCAAATTTTTTAGAAAAACGGGGCAAAGTTTTCAAAAGCATCATTTCTGCACCGCCTACTTCTAAGCCAGTAATAAAATGCATTACTTTAATTTTTTTCATTGTTTAACCTCCCAAATATAGATATTATTTTGATTATAAATTTTTTGAAATAATTCCGGATGTTTATCAAATTTATCCAAATTAGCATTATAGAAGTTCTTATCTCTGCGAGAATCCCTTGCGCCAGCTAAATTATCAAACTTATCAT
The DNA here is from genome assembly GCA_028698375.1 of Patescibacteria group bacterium. Classification (GTDB taxonomy): domain Bacteria; phylum Patescibacteriota; class UBA1384; order JAGGWG01; family JAGGWG01; genus JAQVDI01. The sequence goes on from JAQVDI010000053.1 coordinate 1,086, forward strand.
TAGAATACAAGATAAAAATCGGTCTTTGTTTATCTAAATTATTTTTGGCTATATCGCTTAAAGCCCGTTTTATTCGTTGCAATTTTTGTATTTCTGTTATCAATTGTTGAGCTAACTTTTCAGCTTCTTTAATATTTTTGATTTTACTGATTTCAGATTCAATTTGTTTTATTTTTTGTTCAGAAGTTTTTTCTTTTCGTAAATAAAGACTTTTTTGAGAAATAATATTTGGTAAATTATTAATAAATTTTTGATCATTTTCTCCCCAATCATCATTAAAGAAAGATGAAGCTTGCGGCACAATTAAAATCCGATCAGCGAAATATCTCACAACAACACCATTGTTGGGCTGACTAATAATTACTGCCTCTTTATTTAAATTATTTTTTATAAATTGACTGGCCTCATATTCATTCAGACTGATTTCCCCTTGTTTAGAATAAGAAAGATACCAAGCTAAACCTATAGTAATAATTAATAAAATAGATAAAATAATTTTCCCTATTTTAGGTTTAAAATTCCTAACAAAAATCCCGAGCAAAGGCGGCAAAAAAAACAAAAGAGAAATAGAAGCAAAAACCCAAGCGCGATCCGGCAAATAAAATAGCCCGAGTCTTGGAAAAATTTCCGCAATTGCAAAAAACAATATAAAACTCAAGAAATAAAGCCAATTATTTTGCCAATTAAATTTAAATTTATTTTTTATAATCAAAATCAAAATAATTACTGAGGGTAAAATCAACCCTAGAAAATAACCATAATAATAAAGGATCCCGATACCAGACCAACTAACTTTTACCCCATCAATATTAGTAAAATTATTTAAAAACCATAGCCTGAATTGAACATTTGTTAAGCTGCCATAAAAAGTATTAATAAAACGCATTAAGCCAAATTTTTCAATCCAGGAATAAAAATTTAAAACCAACAAAAAAATAATGGAAGTTGAAGCCCAAGGATATTTTTTAATCACTGACCAATAAAAAATAATAAAGGAGATTAGACATAAAATAAAAGTAATAAGAAAAAATTGATGAATCCTTAGACTAAAAGAAGCTACTACCAACAGATATAAAAACCAAGGTAAATTATTAATTTTTTTTGTTTTTATTAATTCTGTTGCTAAAAACAAAAATAAGGGCAATAACAGCATAAAAAATGACTGCGGACGAGAAATCAAAATCTCCATTACCAAAACAGGCACGGTCGCTATACTCAGAGAACCAATTAAAATTATAAAACTATTTTTGCTAATTTGCCGGCTCAATTGATAAAAAAGTAAAATTAAAATGATTGAAAAACTGGGTAAAATAATTTTATAAATAAAATAAAGAGGGATACGTGTTAAAAATGAAAGTGCCCAAGAAAATATATAAAATAGTGCTCGGCTACCATCACTAATAAAATTAGTCTGCATCGCCTCCGTAACTCTCATTAAATATTTATAAGGATCGGCTCCAGGAATAAATCGATAAAGCAACATGTGGATCAATAAAATTAAGAGCCAAATAAAAACAGCTAGCCAAAAAATACGGTGCTTTTTAATTTTATCCCAAGAGAAATCAGTGGGAACGACCTGTTTGAAACGATAGCTGACACTTAATAAAACCAAAGTTAGTAACCACAAAGAAAAAAAAGCGATCAAAATCGTATTTTCAGCATTCAAAACACGCCAATATGCGAAAACTTTAAAAATTACGCCTAAAGTGATTGTAAAGGACGCTAAAAATGACCAAAAAATTATTTTGGTCATCCCCTGGATTCTACCAGTAAATTGCTCAATAGCTAAAGTCAGATTTAAACCGGGGAGGAAAAAAACTAATAAACCTAAAACGTAAATTAAATACGAAAAATTAATTCTGGTTAATAAAAAAGATATTACCCAAAGTCCAATTAAGATTAAGTTAAAAACTATTATTTTACGCATAATCAGCTAATAATTTTCTTAATTTTTTAGCACATATATCTAAATTATATTTTTTAAAAATTAATTCTTTTCCTCTGGCTCCAAATTGTTTAATTAATTTTTGATTTCTAATTAATTTCTCCAATTGAGTTTGCAATTGTTTTTGATTGCCGGGATCAAAAGTAAAACCATTTATATTATCTTTCAACAAATATTTCACCCCCCCAACTTGTGATGAAACACAGGCGAGCCCCAAAGCCATGCTTTCCATTAACGCGTTAGGCAAACCCTCAGAATAAGAAGGCAAAACAAAAATGTCCATTCTCTTTAAAACTGAATAAATATCATTGCGATGTCCCAAAAATGTTAATCTATCTGATTGATATTGTTTGATAATTTCATCCTTACCAATAATATTACCAGCTGCATAAAAATTAATGTTTTTATATTTCTTAATCATTATTTGTGCCACTTGCAAATAATCTTCATAGCCCTTCACTGACTCAAGACGGCCAGCATAAATGACATTAAAATGACCTATATTTTTTTTAATTTTTAAATCTGGCTTAGCTTTTTCTAAAAGATTAAAATCTACTCCATTATGTATAACTTGATAATTCAACTTCATTTTTTTAGCTGGCTTAATCAAACCTTCATGCAATAAAACCACCTTATCCGAAAGACGCAAAACCCATAAACCGATCGTTTTTGC
>JAQVDI010000010.1 GCA_028698375.1 Patescibacteria group bacterium
GATGAATCAAAAGAGAGAGTTAAGTCTGCTTTAGTAAATTCTGGTTTTGGTTTTCCGCAAGATAAAATTGTAATTAATTTAGCTCCAGCTGATATCAAAAAAGAAGGTTCACATTATGATTTGCCTATTGCTATGGGGATTTTGGCAGCTAATGCCGATGGCAATCTTGAAATTTCAGAAGATTGTTTTTTCGCAGCCGAACTTTCACTTGATGGATCTCTGAGACCAGTTAATGGTGTTTTAGCTTTAGCTATGATGGCTCGTGAAAAAAATTTAACACACATTTTTGTGGCCGCAGAAAATGCTTGGGAGGCTAGCTTAATCAAAGAATTGGCAGTTTATCCTGTAAAAAATTTAAAACAATTAATTAACCATTTACGTAATGTGAAAAAAATACCAATTTTTCAAGGAGAACCAAAAATTAATCAAAATATCGAAGAGGAAATTGATTTCGGTTTAGTCGCTGGTCAAGAAGTTGCCAAGCGTGGTTTGGAAATTGCTGCTGCTGGTTGTCATAATGTTTTAATGTTTGGTCCGCCTGGCGGCGGCAAAACAATGTTAGCTCGTGCTTTTAACTCTATTTTGCCTAATTTATCAACCGAACAAGCTTTGGAAGTAACCCAAATTTATTCTGTTGCTGGTTTGGCCAAAGAAAATGGTTTGATGGTTAGGCCACCATTTCGTTCGCCACATCACACTGCTAGCGAAGCAGCGATTATTGGTGGTGGTGCTGATGCAAAAGTTGGTGATGTAACACTTGCGCATCGTGGGGTTTTATTCATGGACGAATTACCTGAATTTAATCGTCGGGTGCTGGAAAGTTTGCGTCAGCCGTTGGAAGATAGAGTCGTAATTGTTTCGCGAGCTAAAGCAACTTATAAATATCCAGCTTCTTTTGTTCTTTTGGGCGCAAAAAATCCTTGTCCTTGTGGAAACTTGGGTAATCCGCACAAAGCTTGTAAATGTTCCACGGCAGACATTTTGCGTTATCAGAAAAAAATTTCTGGCCCTTTGTTAGATCGTTTTGATATTTTTTTAAATTTACCTCCAGTAGAAACAAAAAAATTATTATCTAAAATTGAAAGTGAGCCTTCTTCTATTATAAAAAAAAGGGTGGTTAAAGCTCATAGAATTCAAGTAAAAAGATTTAAAGAAACAAAGAATTATTTTAATAGTGAAATGGGGGCAAAAGATATTAAAAAATATTGTGAGCTAAATTTACAGGCTCAAAAATTTTTAAAAAGAGCAATTCAAAAATTAGGTTTATCAGCAAGAGGTTTTCATCGAGTAATTAAAGTGGCACGAACTATTGCAGATTTAGCCGGGTCTAATAAAATAGAATTAAGCCATTTAGCTGAAAGTTTGCAATATCGTAAAAGTGAAGACGAATTGTATTAAACAATTAATAATTAATAATGCAGTAATTTTTAAAATTTGACGATGAACAAATTTTGTTTTAAACTAATACAAAATTAAACTATTTTTTATACTTCGTATATTTCAAAAATAAACTTTTAAATTATACTTCGTATATTTCAAAAATAAACTTTTAAATTATACTTCGTATATTTCAAAAATAAACTTTTAAATTATGGATGATCAAGAAAATTCACAACCTTCAAGTGAAACTGTAGTGGGCGCAGATGTTAAAATTAAAGGCAATTTGCGAAGCCCTTCGAACATTAGTATTTATGGTCAAGTTAATGGTCAAGTTGATTCTGATGCTAATGTGCTGATTGGTGAAGGTAGCGGAATTGAAGGCGGCGTTAAAGGCAATCGTATTGTTATTTCTGGAAAAGTTTTGGGTAATGTTGAGGCTAGCGAACATTTAGAAATTACTACTACCGGATATCTGCAAGGAGATATTATCACTAGTGATTTAGTAGTGCAGAGTGGTGCTGTATTTTTAGGTAATTGTAAAATGGGTGAAGATAATGAAGCGAAAATGACGGAGCAAGTGCAAGAAAAAAAAGAAGATTCTGACGAGGCGCTTGAAGAGTTGGAAGAAACTATTGAAGAATGATCTCGATGTTAAATATTCTGTGTTTTAATTTTGTTTCTAAAAATAAAAAAATAATATCTATTTTGACATTTAATTTTTAATTAATTTTTTATCGTGTATTATTTTATTTTTGAGCCAGCGCCTAATCGCAAACTAGAAAAAATAGAAGAAGAAATTAAAGTTCGTGCTAGTGAGCTGGGTATTGATGGTGAGTTTATTACGTTGTCTCTTGCAGAAAAACCAGAGAGTTTAGCTAAAATTGGTTTGCAAAAAGATTATCACACTGTTGTAGCTGTTGGCAGCGATGCTCTTATAAATTTAGTGGGTGAAGGTTTGATCGGCACAGAAGCTGCTTTGGGCGCAATACCTTTAGAGGAAAACAGTATTTTTTTACCTTTAATTGGAGTTCGCGATTGGAAAGAAGCACTTGAGATTTTACCCCAAAGAAAAATTGAAAAAATAGATACAATTTTGTTAAATCGTGCTTATCGAATTATTACACAAGTAGAAATTTTGCCAGCAGATGGAAAAACAGGGTTAATTGTGCTGGCTTTTGATGGTTATTTTAGGGCGGAAATTTCCGAGCGTCGCGTTTTGGTCAGTAATTTGGGTGTTAATTTAACCAGCAAAGAAGATATTATTAATTCTGCTACTGATCGTTATCTGGATGTCTTTATCCCTGGTAAAACTGAAGTAAAAAAGAAATGGTGGCAAGTTTTTAATTCAATGCCACAAGAAAATATTAAGGTTGGTAGTGTTTTCCATCCTAAATTTTTAGAGGTTAATTCAAAATTAAGGCTAAAAGCTTATGTTAATGGTAAAAGTATTGCCGCAGGTCCTTTTTTGTTTGAAGTTGATCCTAAAACTTTGCAATTTATAATTAAACGTTCCAAAAATTTAATAACTAATGAGGACACAAAAAATGAACAAGAACTCTAAGTTCTATTACAAAAATGAGCAAATTCGGGTTGAAAACATGTTTGTTGTCGGATCTAAAGGAGAAAAATTAGGTTTAATGGGAAAAGAACAGGCTTTAATTTTAGCGCAACAGGAAAACAAAGATTTAATTTTGATTGCTCCAAACGCTGAGCCACCAGTTGCAAAAATTATTGAATTTGGGAAGTTTTTGTATTCACAACAAAAAAAAGAAAAAATGACGAAACAAAAAGAATTAAAAGAAGTACGAATTTCTTACAATATTGGCGATCATGATTTGGAGGTTAAATTAAATCATCTCAAGAAATTTTTAGTCAAAGGTCATCATGTAAGATTAGTTATGATTTTACGTGGTCGTGAAAATATGTTTCGTAATGAGGCATTAGAAAAAATGAAAAAAATTGCTCTTTCAGTTGATGCCAAAATAGAAGTCCCAGCCAAAATAGAAGGCAATAATATTTCTGTTCAACTTACGCCTCAGCTTATTTAAGAGATTTGATGATTTCTTTAAAAACTTTTGGTTCTTCAACAGCGAGTTGCGCAAGAATTTTTCGATCTAAAATAATTTTGTTTTTGCCTAATTTATTAATTAATTCACGATAAGAAATGCCTAATTCGTGAGCTTTAGCATTAATGCGAGTTATCCAAAGAGAACGCATAGAACGTTTTTTCATTTTTCGACCAGCAAATTTTTGTGACCAAGCTTTCAAAATTGCTTCTTTGCCTTTGCGATATGATGCACGTCTGGTGTGCCCAAAGCCCTTAACAGCGTGTTTTATTTTTTTATGAATTCTTTTTGTGGCTGTACCACCTTTAACTCTTGCCATAATGTTAAATTAATTTTTTTAATCTTTTTAAATCACTTTTAGCCATTATCTCAGTTCTGTCTTTATGTTGACGTTTACGATTTCCGCTTTTTTTTGCCAAAAGATGACGATAGGAAGCGTGCAACTTTAAAATTTTCCCTTTTTTTGTTTTTATTCTTTTACTTAGACTTTTTGTAGTTTTAATCTTTGGCATAATAGATAATAAATATAAACAATAAATTTGGTGTTGTCAATAATATTGAGTTTAAGATCTTTAATTTTCTTGTTGTTATAATTTGACATAATAATTAATTTATAGTATAATTAATTCATCTTGGCTGTTGAAAGGAGTGATAAATTTGGCAGCCAACAATCGTTGTGCCGTTTGCGGCGGGAGGCTCGTGAGGAGCACCCGTCGCGAGCGCGTCAACGGTTTAGGTCGTCGTAAGTGCCGCCGGTGCGGCACCTACGACTCCTAAACCATCTTCCGCCCGGTTTGTAAGTTTTTAACTTTACTTCCGGGCGGATTTTTATTTTGTAGCTTTGACTTTTGCAACAACTTTCGGTATAATCAGCCATATTCAGAAAAAATAAGGCGTTGTAAATTTACAATTTGAGCGCCATTTAAAAACTAAAAAATATGGTACAAAAATATATAAAAGTTTTAGGAGCTCGTGTTCATAATTTAAAAAATGTTAATATTGATATCCCCAAAAATAAATTAGTGGCTATTTCGGGTTTAAGTGGGAGCGGAAAATCTTCATTAGCTTTTGACACACTTTACGCTGAAGGCCAACGACGTTATGTGGAATCTTTGTCTAGCTATGCCCGCCAATTTTTAGGGATGATGGAAAAGCCGGATGTGGATCAAATTGATGGCTTGTCGCCAGCGATTGCCATTGATCAAAAATCGCTTTCGGCGAATCCGCGTTCTACGGTTGGCACAATCACAGAAATTTATGATTATATGCGTCTTTTATGGGCGCGCGTTGGTGTGCCATATTGTCCTAATTGTGGAATAAAAATTGAAGCTCAATCACCTTCGCAAATTATTGCTTATGTGTTTCGCGAATTCAGCGGTCGCAAAATTGCTATTTTAGCTCCTCGTGTGCGTCATCGTAAAGGTGAGTTTAGAGAAGTTTTTGAAGAGGCAAGAAGGTTGGGTTTTGTACGCATGCGGGTAGATAAAATAATTAAGCATTTAGATGATGAGGTTAATTTAGAGCGTTATCAAAATCATGATATTGAGATTGTGGTTGATAGGTTGAAGCTAATGGATGACAGCGTGTCTCGTGAAAGATTAGCGGAAAGTATTGAAAAAGCATTAAACTTAGGTGATAAAAGGGTTATTATTTTAGATTTAGACTCAAAAAAACAAAAAACTTTTTCTGAACTTTTTGCTTGTCCTAAATGTGGTTTTAGTTTTGAAGAAATTGAGCCAAGAATTTTTTCTTTTAATTCTCCGTATGGCGCTTGTCCCTCTTGCGAGGGCTTAGGCTTCAAAAAAATAATTGAACCGCATTTAGTGGTTCCTAATGAACGTTTGACTATTCATGAAGGAGCGATTAGGCCTTGGTCAAGGATGATGAGTCGGTCAAGTTGGAATGAGATGATTTTAAACGAAGTAGCGGCCAGGCATCAGTTTTCTTTAGATGTTCCTTTTAATAAACTTTCCGCTGTGGCGAAAAATATAATTTTTTATGGTACGGGTGATGAAGAATATGAAGTCCGTGGTTACACAACTAATTATGAAGGCGTGATTCAAAATCTTGAACGAAGATATCGGGAAACCAGTTCTGATTTTATGCGGAAAGAAATTGAAAATTACATGGTGGAAAAAACATGTGAGATTTGTCATGGTGCCAGATTAAAAAAAGAAGTTTTAGCAATTAAGGTAGGTGACTTATCAATCGCCCAAGTTAGTGCTTTATCACTTTTTCGCGCTCGCGATTTTTTTAAAAATTTAAAATTAAACGCCGAAAAAAAAGAAATAAGTAAACAAATTTTAAAAGAAATTATTGAACGCTTAGGTTTTTTAATCAAGTTGGGAGTTGATTATTTAACACTTGATCGTACTGGTAGCACCTTAAGCAATGGCGAAGGCCAAAGAATCCGTTTAGCAACGCAAATAGGTTCTTCGCTCTCTGGTGTTTTATATATTTTAGATGAGCCGACAATTGGTTTGCATCAACGTGATGTCAATCAACTGATTGACAGTTTGAAAAAATTACGCGATTTGGACAATACGGTGGTTGTGGTAGAACACGATCGTGATGTTCTAGACCAAGCTGATTACTTAATTGACGTAGGCCCAGGAGCTGGGGTTCACGGTGGAAAAATTATTGCTAAAGGCACTCCTGCCGCTATCAAAAAAAATAAAAAATCAATTACAGGTGTTTATTTAAGTGGTGAAAAAATTATTAATATAAAAAATGTTCGTAGAAAAGGAAACGGCAAAACAATAAAAATAATTGGAGCCAAAGAACATAATTTAAAAAATATTGATGTGGAATTTCCTTTAGGGAAATTTATTTGTATTACTGGTGTTTCTGGAGGTGGAAAATCTACTTTGGTTGATGATATTTTGGCCAAAGCGCTTAAAGTACATTTTTATAATGCTAAGTTGAGAGTTGGGGAGCATAAAAAAATTAATGGCTTAAACAATATTGACAAAGTGGTAAGAATTGATCAATCGCCTATTGGTCGTACCCCTCGCTCTAACCCGGTTACTTATACAGGCGTTTTTACTTTTATTCGTGAACTTTTTGCATCAACGCCAGAAGCGCGTTTGCGCGGTTATACAGCTTCGCGTTTTTCTTTTAATGTGAGAGGTGGTCGCTGTGAGAAATGTCGTGGTGAGGGTTTAACCAGAATTGAGATGTTTTTTTTACCTGATGTTTATGTGACTTGTCCTTTGTGCGCTGGAGCGCGTTATAATAAAGAAACTTTAGAAATTTTATATAAAGGTAAGAATATCGCTGAAGTTTTAGATATGACTGTAGAACAGGCATTAAATTTCTTTTTTCCCATTAAGCAGATTAGAGAAAAATTAGAGGTTTTGAATTCCATTGGTTTGGGTTATTTAAAATTAGGTCAAGCTGCCACAACCCTTTCGGGTGGTGAAGCACAAAGAATAAAATTGGCGAGCGAATTAAGTCGCAGGGCAACTGGCAAAACTTTATATATTTTAGATGAGCCTACTGTGGGTTTGCATTTTGCTGATGTGGAAAAATTATTGCAGGTCCTCCATGCTTTGGTTGATCGTGGCAACACGGTTTTGGTAATTGAACATAATTTAGAAGTAATAAAAACTGCAGATCATATTATTGATTTGGGACCAGAAGGCGGTGATGCTGGAGGAGAAATTGTTGCTATTGGCTCGCCACAGGAAATTGTTAAAAATAAAAAATCTTATACTGGGCAGTATCTAAAAAGAATTTCTATTTGATTCAATTATTAAATTAAATAGTTGTTCGATCAATTTTAAAAAATCCCCCACTTACGCGAGGGATTTTTTATCGAATCTAAACAATAAAATTTTATTGTTGGTTAGGTACGGCTGGAGCTGTTGGTGCTTTAGTGTCGTTGCCAAAAGCCGTGATTCCCATAATAATTAAGTTGACAATCGGGATGAAAAGCAAAATTACCCACCAACCGGGTTTACCACAGGCTTCAAAAATTTTAACCCAAACCATAATGGCAATTACAATGTTCACAAATGGAATTAAGAAAAGAATAATGTACCAGATTGGCATTTTGGCGATTTGCAGCATTAAAACAATATTTAAAATAGGAATCCAAGCATACCAGCCGTTGGGAGTTTTGGTTTTGTTGGCAATGAATTGCAAAACAAGGGCGTAGTAAGCATAAGCTAATAAATTTACAAACATCATGGTTCCAGAAAAGAATGCAGCCCAAGCTGACCAGGGGCTGGCAGCAGTGGTGGTTAGTTCAGTTAAATCTACTGTTGATGAACTTTCTAAAGCACTTTCTAAACTTTCTAAATCGTCGGACGTTGTTTGAGCAAGAAGCATTGACATAAAAATCTCCTTTTCCACAAAAAAGTGGAATTTAATTAGTTTTTATTTTTAATTTTATTATTTTCGTATTTTCTAATTACAATAAAATAATACAGCAAATCTACCAGCCAAGTGAAACCAAGCAAGAAGCCAACAATTAAAACAATCAACCAAGTATTTTTATCAGGGAAATCACGATTAACACAATCTATTAAAAGGACAATCCACCAAATTAAAAAAGCTAAACCGACAAGAATTGCTGCAACCCAAACTAAAAGAAAGCTGCCAAAAATTCCGGCTAATGCAACGCCAGCAGCAGTGGCGGCTTGCCCATCACTTGTTTGCGCTAAAAATGTAAATAGTGTGGTCATATACTAATTTATTTTATCTTACTGCACTATTATAAAACAAATTTTAATTAATGTTTAGTAAAAACTGTGGAAAAATATTACATTGTATTTAAGTAATAGCGTATAATAAAATATAGCACATGAGTGATACAAAACATAATTTTTCTAAAAAATCTTTTGCATCAAAAGTAAATTCGCAAGATCAGAATAATGAATCTTTTTGTAATTCTAGAACTTTATTGCCACAGTTTTTTAAATGTCATAATAGTTTAAACAAAAAATTTCATTGGTATAATAATTGGCACAAAAATAAATATTGTTATTTAACCCATGTAGGAATTTTTATTATTTTTTTATTAAGCATTGGCTTATTTGCTTCTTTTTTTCTATCTGCAAATAATTTAGTTCAAGCAGAAAAACCAACGAGCAAACAAAGTATTATTTCTCAACTTCAAGGAAATTTTTTTTCTGAAGATGGCTTTAAAAAAATTGTTAATTTGGAAGAGAATAAATTGGTTGGTTCTCATCGTTTTAAAGCCAAACTAAATTCTACAGAAACTTATTTTGAATTTTTAAAGAATCGTTCTGCTGATTTATATTGGATTAAAACCAATTTGAAAGAAGCGATTATCCCTACAAAAAATCCCAAAAAAGAAAAAGACAAAATTGTCGAACCAACAGCAAAATTGGCCAAATTTAAAGATAAAGAAAACATCAAATGGGATGAAGTTTATGAATCAACTGCTATTGAACAAAGCCTTTATGAGGGAAAAATAAAAGAAATAATTACTCTTCTGAACGATAATGCGCCACATACTTTCATTTTTGATTTAACGACGCATGAGGATTTAGTCGCAAAACAAGAAGGAGAAACAATTATTTTTTCTGAAAAAAGCAGTAATGAAATAGTTGCGCAAATTGTCAAACCAGTGACCAAGGACGCTAATGGCCAAGATGTTGCCTTCAAATACACTCTTGACGGCTCTACTCTAACCCTATCACCTGATCAAGATCTAACAGATATATCTTACCCACTCTATATTGATCCGACTTATGTGGTAGAAAATAACTATGGGTGGACTTACAATCCGAGCCAAAGACATCTCGTCCGAAATTCCAGTGGTAAATTATATGCTGGTTATACTAGAGTTGACGGCGAAGGTTTCTATACCGGCTATGTTGCCAAATCTATTGATAACGGCCAAACGTGGACAAGCGAGGTTGCTTGTCAGGGATCTGCTCAGCTTGATGTTAATAATATTGCCCTTGCCATTGATGCTTATGATAATTTGCATGTGGTTATGGAAGTTTGGGATTATGATGTAAACAGATACCAAGCTAGATATCGGAAATATATCGCAAACACTGGTTTGTGGTCTGCAATAGAAAATGTTGGTCTTATAATCGGGCACGACTACGCACCTACGATTGCAATTGATGCCAGTCAAAATGTACACATCGCTTTTGTTGCTTGGGGCAATGTTTCCTACAGCGGATTTTATCATCAAGTTTACACAGATTCTTGGCAGGAACCAACTCAAATTGCCAGCGGAGACACCGGTGATTATGGTGGAAACTTGATCAGCATCGCATTTGATAGCGAAAATAATATTCACTTTGCTTGGGACAGCTGTCCAACCCCTGATTATAATAGCTATGTGGTTCGCTACCGCAAACTCTCCAGCGAATTAGAACCGATAGTAACCATTGCCAATGACACAAATTATCAAGCTTATTGGATACAAGTTGCGATTGATAATAATAATTATGTTCACCTTGTATGGGATGGTACTACAATTGAAAGCCCTGATAACTATCAAGTTCGTTATCGTAAATTTACTGATTCTTGGCAACCAATAGTAAATTTAACCAATGATCCTGATAAAAGTAATATGTACTCTTCAATTGCAGTTGATGAAAATAATAGTATTCATGTAGCGTGGTCAGGAGATTGCGTCTGGTCACCTGGATATATTTCAGAAAATATCAGTTATCGAAAATTTACTGATTCTTGGCAAGATGCCCAAGTGATTTTTGTTGGTCAAGGTTTTGCACCCAGTCTTATTAGCACGCAATTTCCACAAGTCCGAAGCACCAAAACAAATATTCCAAAATCTGGTTTTGCTTTTGTATTCGGTGATAGAACAAACCAACAGATCAAGTACCACGCCTCCTCTGATCTTACTTGGCAAAATCCATTGCCGTCTACCTACTCCATTTCTGGTAAAGTTAGCGAAGATAATGTTGGATTATCTGGTGTAACAATATCTTATGGTAGCAAAAAGGTAGTTACTAATGCCAATGGATTTTATACTATTAGTAGTGTGGCCAATGGAAATTATACTTTGATACCTAGTTTAGATGGTTATTTTTTTGAGCCTGTTAACAAAAAAGTGCTTGTTGCGGGTGCCAATATTTCGGGTCAAAATTTTATTGCCAGTGCAAAACCTGTGGTTCCACCGATCACTCCTTTTTCTGATTCTGAATTGGTCCCAGAAAGCGAAGCCATTAAAAATATTCAAGTTAGTAAAGAAAAAAATATAAATACTGTTTTTACAAATAAAGGAAATATAATTGAAAGTGTTGCTGGCGAAGTTGTTATTGAGGGAGCGGGAATCCCAGAAGCCAAAGTAACTGTGGAAATTGATAAACAAACTTTGCGTACAGTGGTAAATCAAGAACGAATTTGGCGAGTTGTGGCAAAATTATCTAAAGGTAATTATTTTGCTAAAATTATTTTTAATAATCCTGATGGTTCGCAGCAAGAGCAAACCATCGAGGTTAAAGTTGTGGATAAAAAATCTTCTAGCATTTTGACGTCTGCGATTTGGATGCCATCAATCTATTTTATGAGCGGCTTAGTAATTTTTATTTGGTTGTTCTTGTTGGTCTTGGTGGTAGTTAAAAGATTTAAGAAATTAAAATAGTTTTTTGGATTATTACTTATATTCTTAAAATTTCTAATTTGACAAAAAAATTGAAATATAGTATAATATTTTTGTCTTTAGAAAGAAGCTCGGTCGCTCTTTTATAATAATATAAAAGGGAGGAAAGTCCGGACACCAGACTAGAGTTGGTCTTTTAACAAAAGGCGCCCAGCTGTAAAATTTATAGCTGGATAGGGAAAGTGCCACAGAAACAATACCCCCTGTAGTAGAGCTTTTGCTACGCTACTGGGTTAGGGTGAAAAGTAAGACAATGTCTTAACTGATTTAAGTGATTAAATCAGGTGGTAAACCCCCAATGGTGCAAGCAAAGTATGCCCAAAGCTTTATGGAAATTAGGTCCTAGCCCCTACTCCTTTGGGTCTTTGTGCTTAAATCGCTTGGCAACAAGTTGATTAGATAGATGGCCGTTAAAACAGAATCCGGCTTATTCACTTTCTAAAGCAAAATTTTTGTTCTTTTAAAAATTTTGTCTCTTACCACTTTCGTTTGGTAGTAGTAATTATCTTTATATTTGAAAGATTTCATTATTATTTTTTTAAAATATTATAGTTAATGAAAGTGGTGGGGGAACATGTTACAATGGAATAATTAACTTTGAAAAAAGTTATGTAATTCTTTTTTTATAAATTAAACTGATTAAATGGAAAACAATTTAACGCGTGTTGGTATTTTTGTTGATGTACAAAATCTTTATTATTCGGCTCGCAATTTGTATAAATCTTATGTTAATTTTTCTAAAATTCGTGCTTTAGCCGGTAACCATGGCAAAATTGTTCGTTCAATTGCTTATGGGATTAAAGCTGACATTAACAAGGAAGAAAATTTTTTTGATGCCTTAAAAGATGCTGGTTTTGAAGTTAAGTTAAAAGATTTGCAAATTTTTCCTGGTGGGATGAAAAAAGGCGATTGGGATGTGGGGATGACTGTTGATATGATTCGTATGGCGCCAAAACTTGATATTGTGGTTTTGGTTTCTGGTGATGGTGATTTTGCTGATTTAATTGAGTATTTGCAAAATCTAGGAGTATTTGTAATTGTGATGTCTTTTGGGCCTAGCAGCTCTTCTCGTTTGGTAGAAAAAGCAGATGCTTTAATAGATATGGATAAAGACAAGAATTTTTTCTTATTAAAAAAAATTAGAACAAAATAAGATTTTTGCTTTTAAAATCCATTCTGCTATAATCGCTTTATGGCGAATTTAGCAAAAATAAGAAAAAAAATTGCTCTAAAAATTATATTAGGAATTTTAGCTATTGCGTTTATTTTTACTTTGGGTTTTAGCGCAGGTTGGGGTTCAAGCAGTGGTCTAAAATTTTATCAAGTTATTAATAAAGAAAGAAAAGTTGAGAATTTAGATTTTTCTCTTTTTTGGAAAACTTGGGACACGATTCATTCTTCTTATTTACACCAATATAATAATAAAACTTTATTCTATTCTGCAATTAAAGGTTTGGTAGCTGGTTTGGATGATCCTTACTCTGCTTTTTTGGATCCTGAAGAAACTGAACTTTTTAGCGAAGATATGAAAGAAGAATTTGGCGGGGTGGGGATTGAAATTACTATGCGCGATAATAAAATTGTCGTTGTTTCGGCTTTAAAAGATAGCGCAGCAGAAAAAGCTGGTATAAAAACTGGTGATGAGATTGTGAAAGTTGATAATAAAGATACTCAGAATGAAGCCTTGATGAAAGTTCTAACTTGGATTCGTGGAGAAGCAGGGACAAAAGTAAAATTGCAGATTAATCGTGTTGGTTGGGCTGAACCAAAAGAATTTGAATTAACTCGTTATAATATAAAAATTGAAAGCGTTAAATGGCATTTTGAAAATGACCTCGTTATTATTCAAATTAGTCAATTTTCAGATCAAACAACAACTTTAGTAAATCAGGCAGCAGATGAAATCTTGCAAAAAAAACCTAAAGGTATAATTTTGGATTTACGAAATAACGCTGGAGGTCTTTTGGAATCAAGTGTACAAATTGCTAGTTTGTTTATTGAAAAAGGAGCTGTGGTTTATGAGCGCGATAATAAGAAACAAGATAAAGGATATGAAGTAACTGGCGAGGCCAAATTAAAAGATTTTCCTCTAATGGTTTTGGTTAATAATGGTTCAGCTAGTGCCAGCGAAATTTTGGCTGGGGCGTTAGCTTTTTACAAAAAAGGTACTTTAATCGGTGAAAAAACTTTTGGCAAAGGAGTAATGCAAAGTTGGGATTCTTACCCGGATGGTTCATCTTTAATTTTAACCATTGCGTATTGGCTGACTCCTGGTAAAGTTCAAATTGATAAAAAAGGTATTAATCCTGACATAATTATTAATTCAGATAAAATTGATTGCGGTAATGATGACGCTGTTTGCCAAAAAGCAAAAGAATTATTAAGAAAATGAAGGATTATTGTTTGGAATTTTATAATTAAATAATTTATTTATGGCTAAAAAAAATGTTAAGTTTGTGGAAGTTATCTTGAAGGAAAATGTGGAAAAATTAGGTCAAAAGGGGGAGGTTAAGATTGTGCGTTTAGGTTATTTCTCTAATTTTTTATTGCCAAAGAATTTCGCTATTATTGCTACTGCTAATGCTAAGGAAAAACAAGCAGAGCTGATAGAAAAGAAAAAAGTTGTAAAAACCACTAAAAAACAAGTTAAGGCAAAAAAAGAAATTATTAGGCAAAAAAAGAAAAAAGAAAAAGAGAAAAATCTTCAGAAAAATAAAAAATAAATTTTTTTCGTAATTTTTATATTGTTGGTAGAAAAATTATTTGTGTGTTATAATGTTTGTAATAAAAATAAGGAGGGTTCGTTTAGAATTTATAAATTTTAAACGAGGTTTTATTTTATGGCAGATCAACAAAACAATCCTAACAATCAAGACCCACATAGCGATTTTGAAGTTTTTCGGGTTCCGCCACGTGAAATGTTAGATAAATATTCTAATGCGCCTCAAGACTTGCCTCCAGTTAATTCTACTGGTGGAACTGATCAAACTAAAAAAAATGATTTTGGTTTAGGTAAAAGTGAGCTTTTTGACAAACCGATAAGTAATCAAAATGCTGCGCCTCAAGTTGTTTCTACTGCTAGCCCCTCAGTACAAGCTCCAGCACCCAATCAACCGGTTGCTTCAGAACCAAAAACAGCAGAATCTAGTGAGGATCAAGTTAGAGATATTTTTGCTCAACCAGCTAAAAAAGAGACATCAGTTAACCCGCCTGTCCCCCCACAAAATATTGAGACAGAGTTAACGCCGGGTAATCAGCCATCTAAAATGCCTGGTAAACCAAGAAATTTAAAATGGCTTTGGGTGTTATTAATTTTTATTTTAGTATTACCTATTATTTTAATTGCTTTAGAATGGTTTGGTTTGTTTAGCATTGGTTTGTCTAAAATTATTGGTTCTCCACCAGCTAAATTGACATGGTCCCGCACACAAATTAATTTTGAAAATTTTAACGCAGTACTGGGTGGTAGCATTAATTTGGAACAGGCGTTATTGTCCAGTGATACGCAATCTTGGGTTGAGCAAAACGGTTATGATCAAAAAACTAACGTTAATTTTAGTGGTTCTGTTATAAAGAGTGCTAATGTAGTGAGCGGTGTTTGGGTTTTTGAATCTGATCCTGGAATTAATTTCCGTTTTGAAGCAAAAAAATTATATTTACAAAGAAGTGACGGTAAATGGTATCAAATTGAGACAGGGATTAATAACATTGATGTTTATTTCCAAACTATGCAAAATTATTTCACTAATGCTTCTAATTTCCAGGCCATTAAGCCAACAGCGGATAATGTTTTTTCTTACAAGGCGACGATACAAGCAGATAATTTAGGGATAAAAGATTATGTTGCTAGTGGTGCTGCTATTATTATTGATTTTGATAATAAAAATTTTAAATTAAAAAGAATTAGTTTGAATGCTCTTCCTCTCAGTGGGATTGATATTGAGCTTAATTTAACAGATTTTAATAATGAAATAGTTGAATTGCAGAGTTTGAATAAAAAGAATGTTTTGGAAGGAGCGAAAGAATTTCCCGCTGTTTATTATTTGTTGAAGCTTTTGACTAGGGATGATCAGGACGCAGAAACAGCAACCAGTTTAGATGTGAGTCCTGCCAAACAGGAAAAAAATGATATTCAAAGAAAAACTGATTTGAAAAAAATTGCTGGATTATTGACAAAATATAAAATTGATCATGAAAATTATCCTATTGCAGAGGAAATGATTAAAATTGAAGCAGATCAAGATTTTATTAATAAATTAACTCCTTATCTAGAAGTTGGCCAATCTTGGGATTTTCGTGATCCAGAATGGCCGAATAAGTATTATGGTTATCAATCCGAAAAAGGAGAGACTTATCGCTTAAGTGCTGTTTTGCAAAATACTAATGATTCAGAAGCACCTCTTGATCCAATTTCTAAATTAAATTTATATATTATTACTGATAAAATAAATTTAAGCGAAAATTAAAATTTTGGTTGTATTTTTAAATTTTATATGTAATAATTGTGTTAATAATTAATTAACTATTATGATTATCTTTTGGATTTTTTTAGGAATCTTAGCCCTGCTTGTCCTTTATGTGATTATTATTTTTAATCGTTTGATTGTTTTAAGAATGCGCACTAACGAAGCTTGGAGTGATATAAAAGTGCAAATGAAGCGTCGTTATGATTTAATCCCCAATTTAGTTACAACGGTTAAAGGTTATGCCAGTCATGAAAAAGCGGTTTTCGAGAATGTGACTAAGGCAAGATCAGTCGCAATGGGAGCAGAAACTCCTGGAGAAAAAATAAAAGCAGAAAATGAGTTAACTAAAACTATCAAAAGTTTGTTTGCTGTAGCTGAGAATTACCCACAATTAAGAGCGAGCGAAAATTTTCAAAAGCTGCAAGAAGAATTAACCGGTACTGAAGATAAAATTGAAGCTTCGCGTCGTTTTTATAATGCTAATGTGCGTGATTTTAATACTGCTATTCAGGTTTTTCCTTCTAATATGATTGCTCCTGCTTTAGGTTTTAAAAATTTTGATTTATTTGAATTAGCCGAAGGAGAAAAAGAAGCTGCGG
>JAQVDI010000054.1 GCA_028698375.1 Patescibacteria group bacterium
ATAAAAGCATTATACAGATTGTTTTAAAACCAGCTGATGAAGTTTGGACGCGAGAAAGCGAAAAAGCAGGAGAAAAATTGAATAAAGGAGAAGAAATTATTGATAACCGCACTAAATTTGTTAAAAATGCGGGTAAAGCGACTAGTTTGATTAGTGAAGTTTGGCAAGCAGCCAAAGTAGAAAGTAAAAAAGAAGGCACACCAGAAATACCTAAACAAGCAACTCCAATGGATGAAGTTCAAGTTAAAGCAGTTCAAGAAAAAG
Source organism: Patescibacteria group bacterium (assembly GCA_028698375.1). GTDB lineage: Bacteria > Patescibacteriota > UBA1384 > JAGGWG01 > JAGGWG01 > JAQVDI01. The sequence continues at coordinate 265 of JAQVDI010000054.1, forward strand.
CCACTAAGCCTGGATTTGAAGTACAAATGCGAATTTTAGCTACCGGAGATGATACATTAAGTGCTTCTACGAATTTAAAAATGATATTAACTGGTTTTTCGCAATTTAACTCTCCTCAAATTAATAGTTTAAAATTAAGTGAAGTTAAAGAAGAAAAAAAGAGAAAACAAATACTGACTGATTTAATTTTTAGAAGTTTTGACCCACGTGAAAAAATAATGCTTTTAAACACTGAGGAAATTGCTTCTTTCTATCATTTTCCCAATCAATTTATTGAAACACCACACATTAAATGGCTGATGGCAAAACAAGCTGCTCCGCCAGCCGAATTACCAAATGAAGGTACACTTTTGGGCAAATCTGTTTTCCGTGATCAAGAAAAAATGGTTTATATAAAAGAAGAAGATCGTTTGCGTCATATTTACATGCTTGGTAAAACAGGCACTGGTAAATCAACCATTATCCAGGGAATGGCTTTAAGCGATATTAAGGCTGGTCGTGGCGTGGCAGTAATTGATCCGCACGGGGATTTAGCAGAGTATATTTTAGCGCGTATTCCACAAGAACGCGCCCAAGATGTAATTTATTTTGATCCAGGTGGCAATTTGGATATGCCTCTTGGTTTTAATATGCTGGAAGCGAAAACTACAGAAGAAAAAGATTTTTTAATTCAAGAAGCAATTGGTATTTTTTATAAATTATTTGATCCAACACGACAAGGATTTATTGGGCCACAATTTGAACACTGGTTTCGTAATGCAGCTTTAACTTTAATGGAACAACCCGGAGGTGGCTCGTTAGTTGAAATCCCAGCTTTATTCATTGACGAAAATTTTAAAAATCAATGCGTCGCCAATATCAAAGATCAAGTAGTAAGATCATTTTGGGAAAAACAAATGTCGCAAACCGCAGACTTTCATAAATCGGAAATGCTTAATTACTTTATTTCCAAATTTGGCCGCTTTATGACCAATGATATGATTCGCAATATTATTGGTCAGAAAAAATCCGCTTTTGATATGCGCCAAGTTATGGATCAAGGTAAAATTTTAATTGTTAATTTAAGTAAAGGAAAAATGGGCGAGTTAAATTCCAATATGCTTGGCTTAATTTTAATTTCAAAATTACAAATGGCAGCCATGAGCCGAGCTGATTTACCAGAAGATAAAAGAAAAGAATTTTTTGTTTATGTGGACGAATTCCAAAATTTTGTGACTGATTCTTTTGCCTCAATTTTAAGCGAAGCCCGCAAATATAAATTAGGTTTAACTATTGCTAATCAATACATTGCGCAGCTTGATGAGCAAATCCGTGATGCGGTTTTCGGGAATGTTGGCACTTTAATTGCTTTTCGCGTTGGTGCCCAAGAAGCAGAATACGTAGCTCGCGAATTTGAACCAGTTTTTGATGAATTTGATCTTATCAATGTAGCTAAATTTAACGCTTATATCCGTATGATTATTGACAATATGCCAACTCGTCCATTTTCTATGCTCACCATTAAAGATGAAAGTGCAATTAATCCTCAAATTGGTCAATATATTCAACAAAACGTTAAAAAGACTTATGGACGACCTAAAGATCAAGTTGATCAAGAAACTACGGCTTTTGTACGCGCAATGCAAGCTGTAACGCCGCCAGCGGATATGCCAAAAGAGAAGGGGGAACTTTAAAAAAGGCAAAAGGTTAAATGTAAAACGAAAAACTACAATGAAAAATGAAAAAGTTTATAATTTTAAAAAAAGAAGTTTTTTATTTTCTTTACAAATAATAAGATTTTTAAAAAATTTACCCAGAAATAATTTTATTGTTGATACACTTAGCAAACAACTTTTACGAAGTGCAACCAGCATTGGCGCTAATATAATTGAAGCTCAAGCCGCACCAAGTAAAAAAGATTTTGCTAATTTTTATAATATATCCCTAAAAAGCGCGAATGAAACAAAATATTGGCTTCTACTTTTAGACAAATCAAATATTGGAGATAAACAAAAAATAAACAATCTTTTAGAAGAAGCCAAAGAAATAAGTAATATATTAGGAAAAAGCTTATTAACCATGAGGGGAAAATAATTTCAATTTTTTAATTGTGTTTTTACGTTTTTCGTTTTTAATTTTTCTTTTATCATGAAAGATATTATTCCGCCAGATTCATTTAAGCCTAAATATAAAAAAGAGAAAAAAAGCTTTTTTAGTTTTTTAAAACGTAAAAAAAACAAAAAAGAGATTGCCACAACTTCGCCTCGAAATGACAAATATGATAAAAAAACAAAAAAAGTTAATTTTGACTTAGATTTAGCTCGCGTTTCTAAAAAAATCAATCCACCAATTAAAGTCAAAAAAAATACTGCTTTTAAACTAAAAAGCAGACTTAAACGTAATAATTTTAAAAAAAGTAAACCCATTCCCTGGACTGGTCTTGTAATTGCTTTTTTATTTGCTCTACTCATTGTGATGATGTATTTTATGCGTGATCGGATACCTTACAAAGATTATCTAAATTATATTTTGAAATGGAAGAGCAATATCAGCGCGACTTTAGATCAACCAGTGCAAATTAATTTTTTACCCTCTGGAGAAAGTGAATTAACCACTTTGGGTTATTATGCGCGACAAAAAAAAGAAAAAGTGGAAATTTTGTCTGTAGATAGTGAAGGCCAAGAAAGAATTCTTTATTCATTTATTGCCAATGATTTAAGCGACCATTCAATTGCTTTATCTGATAATTATGTTGCTTTTATTGATCGTGAAGGACTTAAATTTCATTCCTTTAAAACCAAACAAACTGATTTAATTATGGCCAACACACAAATAGCTAAATTACAAAAAGTTTATATTGACCCAAGCGAAAAATTTGTAGCATTTTTTATTTTGCAAAAAAATGAATACCGTCTTTTTCTTTATTCCGTTAAAGACAATCAAGTACGCGAGCGCAACTTCTTGGCTGATAATTTAATTTTTGGAGCAAAATCTAATCTTTATTTTAGCAACGGCCAATCTTTTTATTTATATGATTACGTCAAAAATACAGATGAAAGAAAAATCACCGATTTTGATGCCCCAATTATTGCTTTTTACAAAACTAATGACGTGTTATTACTAATTAATGGCGCACGCAAAAAAATTAGTTTGTGGCAAATTAATGAGTTAAGTGCTACTGCGACTAAATTAACTGACTTTAATTTAACTTTTGATTACACTTTAGATGATTTTGGAGTTGCTAAAAAAGAAAATACTCTTTATATCTCTTTGGCAGGAAAAACTTTGATTGTTGATACTAAAACTAAACAAAAAAAAGATATTACTTTAAACATGGAAATATATAAACTTTTAGATTTTGAAGAAGAAGAACAACTATTTTTTGCTTTTAAAA
>JAQVDI010000055.1 GCA_028698375.1 Patescibacteria group bacterium
CGCCGATATCAATACTTAAAGTTTTTTCTAAAGGCAGCGTAAAGGCAAAAAGCATTAAAGCTTTTTCGAAAAACAAAAAACACAATAATATTGCCAAAACAACTGCTAAAAATAAAAGTGGCCAAAAAACAAATTTAGCGATCAAGATAGCGACTAAAATAATTGCCACAATAACATATGGCCACCAATTTTTTAACATAAAAAGTCCTCAAAAATTTTATTTAAATTATCAACTGATTTTTTATAACTAAATTGCTCTAACCGTTTTAATCCTTTTATTCTTAAATTGTTTTGTAAATTTTCATCATCTAAACTTACAATTGCTTTTTTTATTGAATCAATTTTTTTAGGATCAATTAAAATCGCCGCATCACCAGCAACTTCTGGCAAAGAAGAAACACTTGAACAAATTACTGGCACTTTAAAATAAAAAGCTTCTAAAACAGGGATACCAAAACCTTCCCAAAATGATGGCAGAACAAACATGGAGGCCTTTGAAAAAATCGCAGACAATTCCTTTTCTTCCATATATCCTAAAAATTTAATTTTATCCTCTGCCATTTTAGTCTCATTAATAATTTCTTCGCTATACCAGCCGAAAGAACCAGCAAAAACCAAATCATATTTTTCTTGGATTTTTTGCGGCAACGCAAGATATGCTTTAATTAATCCTTGAAAGTTTTTCCTTGGCTCAATTGTCCCCACACCTAAAATATAAGGTTTTTTCAGCTTAAACTTAGTTAATGCTAACTGAGATAATTTTTCTCTAGGCTGATTTTTAAAATGAACCCCAGGATAAATAACACTTATTTTTTCTTTATTAGCTAAAGGAAAATGTTTAATTAAATCATGTTTCGTAAATTCTGACACAGTAATTATCCGCGGACATTTAACAATTTTTTTTAATAATCTTGTCTCAACCGCTTTAGCCCGAGGCTTGCTCTTAAAATCACTTTTTAAAACTGCTAAGTCATGCACAACAGGTAAACTAATTTTTGGTTTTAACGAAGCAAGAACATAAGAAGTGGGACAAAATAAAATATCAATACCATCACGATTCATTTGCCACAAAACATTCAAGTACCAAAATAGTGATAGTGGATGGATAAGGCGCCAATTAAATCTATAGGGTAATTTAAAATCGGGTTTATTTTTGGCATAAATAAAAAATAAATTTGGCTCTTTTATATCAGCCAGACCACGTAACAAATTATAACCATATTCTTCCTTACCGGTTTTTACGCGGGTCGACAAATGGTGAGCGTCAATACCAATACGTTTAGGAACATATTGGCTACATTTATTTTTTTTATAAGTCTTTTTACCGGCCCTAAAAGCTAAAAACGGCAAGATGAGCGCTCGCGGATGACCCTTACCATACCAAAACATACAAGCTAAAATTGGCCGAAATTTTCGTAAATAAAAATTAAGTAGATAACGATGAGAAAAAAACTTTAATTGGAAATAAATTTCATCGTGAAAAAATTTGGAATACCAATCCATCCGTTTATCAAAACGAGTACCGCCGGATTTAGCTGTTTTGTGAATAATTTTAGCTTTAGGCTCAAAAATAATTTTAAAACCTGCTAGACGTAACCGCATACTCAAATCGCTTTCGTCCCGAATCAATAAAATATCATTATCAAAACCCCCTAATTTTTTAATTAAATCACGACGAATTGACATATTAGCGCCCCAACAAGAATCTGCCACACCTTTAGTTTTAGCAGTTGGATTGTGAATAATTTCTCCTCTTTTTGAAACTATTTGCGCTTGACCACTAGTTGAAAAATTAGGCTTATCTTCTAAAATTTCTTTACCGGTTACTGCCCCAACCCAAGAATCATAATAATTATTTAAATGCGCCTTAACCAAACCTTTAAAAACCATTGCGTCATCATCTAGAAAAACAACAATTTCGCCTTGAGCTTTTTTCCAACCAAAATTACGTGCAATAGTTAATTTTTTTTCAGCTAAATAATAATATTTAATAATTGGTTCACTGTTAATGAATTGTTGTAATTTTTGACTTAATTCTTCGGTCTGATCAACAATAATAATTTCTAAAATATCAGCTTTATCCTGCAAAAGTCGCTTCAACATTTCCAATAATAATTCTTGACGATTCAAAGTGGCAATTACCACTGAGGCGCGTAATTTATTTTTTAACATTAAATTAAATTATAAATTTTTCGATATTTTTTAGCCATTGTTTTTATAGTATATTTTTTTCCTTCCGTAAATGCTTTTTGCGCTAATTTGAATCTTAATTTTTTGTTCTTTATTAATTTTATCATTTTTTGCGCTAAATCCACCTCATCGCCAACCCGAAAAAGCAAACCATTCTCTTGGTCTTTGATAAATTCTGGGATTCCGCCAACTCGTGAAGCAATAATTGCCTTTTCATTAGCTGCTGCCTCCAATAATACTAACGCTCGCCCCTCTTCCCTAGAAGGTAAAACAAAAATATCAGCTGCGTTTAATAATTTATTAACATCATGCCTCTCTCCCAAAAAGAAAATTTTCTTTGTCAAATTTAAATTTTTAACCAATATTTTCAAATTTTTTCTTTCTCCACCATCACCAATAAAAAATAATTTTAAATTTTGATTTTTTTTGATAATTAAATTAAAGGCTTTAATTAAAATGTCAAAACCTTTAATTTTATCTAGCCGACCAACCGCCAAAAACCCTAAATCAGTTGTTTTTAAATTCCACAATAAACGTATTTTTTTTCTTAAAATTTTTTGTGGAAAAAATTTTTTACGATCAATCCCAGAATAAATTAATTTAATTTTATTTTCACTAATATTTTCTTTAAAAATACTTTGTTCGGCCGCCTTACTAACAACAACTACAAGCGCTGTTTTTTTGATCAACGCTTTATCAAAAAACATATTTTTCAAACCTTTGCGGCTAAAAATCTTACCGCGAAAAGAATCAGCCGCATGGATAGTTTGAATTAATTTAACTTTTTTAGGACTTGCCAAACGCGCCCAAGTATCTGCCCCTAAAAGATGAGTTTGGATGATATGAGGTTGAAAATTATTATAACTTTTCTGTAACCAATATAAAACTTTTTTGATATTAGCTGGACGGGAAAAACCAATGTCTTGAGGCGCAATTCCCAATATTTTCACTTTAATATTTAATTTTTTAATTTTATTTGCTACAGGCCCGCCCTCAAAAGCTAATACTAAAAAATCAAAATCATTTTTTAATGCTGCCAACAAATCTAAAAGATATTGCTGCGCCCCGCCTTGTTCTAAAGTATCAATAACATGAATTATTTTCTTTTTCATAATTTTTTCTTTTTAGAATTCATAACTTCTTTAAATAACTCTACAGGAACCAACTTAAAACCTAAAACAAAAGCAAAATAAAAAATAATACTTACGACGAAAATAAAACCAATCTCTAATAATTCTGTGATGATACTTTGCGTAATGAAAAAATCTAAAGGCAACACAAGCTTTAACGCTATCCAAAATATCAATAACAATAAAGCTGGCAAAAGCGCCTTAAGCCACAAAAAGAAATTAATTTTAAATTTTAAATATTT
>JAQVDI010000011.1:0-6228 GCA_028698375.1 Patescibacteria group bacterium
AGTCAAAAAGTGGCAGAAGCACCTAGGGCAGGTGGTACTTATAAAGAAGCTACTTGGGGTGACCTTAAAACCTTAAATCCTTTTTTTGCTTCTAGCCAAGCAGAAAAAGATATTTCTTCTATCCTGTTTTTAAAATTAATTGATGTAAATGATCAGGGAAAATGGCAAGGTGTTCTGTTGGATAAATTTGAGGTTGGAGAAAATGAAGCTATTTTAGAATTTAGAGATAAGGTTTATTGGCATAATGGTGACCCAGTTACAACTGATGATTTTATTTTTACAATAGATGTTTTTAAAACTGTTAAATCTTTTAGCTTGTGGCAAAAAACATGGCAAGATATCAGTGTGGAAAAAGTTTCTAACAAAAAAGTTGTCCTTACTTATCCTAACAAAGGATTGCTACTTTTAAATTTACGTTTTCCTCTGTTGCCGCAAAAGATCTTGAAGGAAAATGATTTGTCTAAAATCCAAGTTTTTGAATTTAATATCAAACCAATTGGCAACGGACCTTATCAATTTGAATCAATAGAAACAGAAGGAACTAAAAAAATAGTTACTTTAACTAAATTTGACCAATTTTATAAGGAAATTTACATTGAAAAAATGCAATTTTTTGTTGATTATTCTTTGACGGAAGCAGTTAAGACTTTCAAGGGCACTTCTTTTTCTGGCCTGGTGCAAATGCCTTTAGAAGAAATTCCCAACATTAAGGATAGGAGAGTGGCGGAGCATCCTTTAGCTTTACCTCAATATACGGCTTTGTTTTATAATCAAAAAAAATCTCCACTTGACGATAAAGAAACGAGGCAAATGATGGATGCTGCCATAAATCGCGATCAAATAGTTTCCAATGTTCAGTTTGTGCAAAAAACGGTTTTGCCATTACCGGCAGGTATGACTAAAGATAAAGCTATTTTTGATCAAGTAAAAGCAAAAGAGATTTTGACTCCCAAATTTAAAGATAAAGAGTTAAAACTTTCTTATCCTGATAGTTATATTTATGCTAAAACAGCTGAACTCTTAAAAGCTCAATTTTCTAAAGTCGGCGTTAAGATAAAATTAGATCCAGCGCCAGAGTTATTGCTTTGGAGTCGTTTGCAAAAAGGTGATTTTGAAATTGCTTTGTGGTCAGAGAGCGTAGGCAAGGCTTTGGATTTAAGCCGTTGGTATAGTAGTAATCAATTAAATTTTTCTAGTTTTAGTTCAAGCGATATTGACGAAAGATTAGCGACCGCTCAAAACGAAGAAGCAAAAATTGAAATTGCTCGTTTAATTAGAGATGAATTTCCGGCAAGTTTTCTTTATTCTGCACCTTATGTGTGGGCATCACGTAATTTGCGTGGGGTCGGTGATAAACACAGTGGAGAAGAGTCTTCAGATCGTTTCCGCAACCTTTCTTCTTGGTATCTAGTTCAAACGAAGTAAAATTTCGGTTTTTGGTTGTGGCAACGAAGTCTGTTTGGTCGAGCTGTTTAACGTTGAGCGTAATTTAAATGGGCATTGTAGTCGATCAACGATAAGCGATTATGCTAAGTTGCTTGATTTTATAGCTCTTTTTCATTTACAATAAATTGTGTCGTAAGCCGGAGTAGCCCCTCACCCAACTCGCCAAAAATTTGGCGGATTGGGTGAGTGGCCGGAGTAGCTCAGTGGTAGAGCACAGGTTTGAAAAACCTGGTGTCGGCAGTCCGATTCTGCCCTCCGGCAATTTTAAATAAAAAGTAAAAATTTGCGGGCCGTAGTATAATGGCAGTACGCAAGGCTGGGGGTCTTGTAGCTCGGGTTCGAATCCCGGCGGCCCGAGATTTTGGGCCGCGGTGGCGGAATTGGTAGACGCACTACCTTGAGGTGGTAGCGCCTTTAAACGGGCTTGGGAGTTCAAATCTCCCCCGCGGTAAAATATTATTAGTCTGGTTCCTTAACTTTACAATTTATTTGGCCGAAGTAGCTCAATGGTAGAGCAACTGTTTTGTAAACAGTAGGTTGTGGGTTCAAGTCCCTCCTTCGGCTAAAAAACAAAAATGAAAAATTGGTTAAATTACGATTTTTGGTTACAAACAAGTAGCAATAACAGTGCTTATTTTAACAAATTTATTTTATGGTTAGCTTTAGGGTTAATTATTATCTCTTTTGTCTACTTGACTTTTATGGCTATTTTGTTTAAAAATAGTAAAGCCTACACAATTTTACGGGAGCATATTTTTTACTTTTTATTTTTATCTGGTTTTCTTTTGTTGATCGGTTGGTTTTTCCATTATCAACAAATTGCTTATCTGGGTGCAAGAGTTACTTTTGCGATTATTAGTTTGGTGCTGTTAGGTTGGTTAATTTATTTAGTAATTTTGATCAAAAAAGTTTTTACCCCTATTCTTAGAGAAGAGAAGGACTGGAAAAGAAAAGAAAAATATTTGCCTAAGTCAAAAAAATGAATTTGTTTTTTATTAAATAATTTATAAACTAAATGTTAAAAACTAAAAAAATCTCTGACAATAATTTAGCCGATCCCGAATTAGCTTTTTTTAAAAAAGGAGCTAAGTTAAAAGGGGTTATTTTCTCAATTGAAAGAAGCCGCGTTTGGATTGATTTAAATGGTAAATTTATCGGTTTTGTGCCTAAGCAAGAAGTAAATGATGAGGATGCGGTTAAAATTGGTAATGAAATTGAAGTTTCAGTTTTAGAGCCTAGCGATGATACTGGCGACTTGGTTTTGTCAATGCGTCCAGTAAATAAAGAAGAAGTTTGGTCAATAATTAAAAAGGCTTATGAAAATAACGAATCAGTTGAAGTGGAAACAACCCAAGTTAATCGTGGCGGCATGATTGTTTGCAAGGAAAATGTTTGTGGTTTTTTACCAGTTTCGCAATTAACTTTAAAACATTATCCTCGAGTTGAAGGCGGAGATAAAGACGCTATTTTAAATCGTTTGTACAGTTATATCGGGAAGAAATTTAAAGTTAGAATTATTAATTTTGACTATGATCCGACTAAATTGATTTTTTCTGAACGAGCCGCTGAAGAAGAAAAACGGGCTGAGAGAGTTCAAGAGCTTAAAGTGGGTGAAACTTTCGAAGTAGAAATTACTGGGATTTCGGATTTTGGTTTGTTTATAAAGTTTTTGGATGATTTGGAAGGATTAATTCATATTTCTGAAGTTTCTTGGGATCGTGTTGATGATCTCAAAAGTAGATTTGAAATTGGTCAAAAATTGGATGCTAAAGTAGTTTCAATTGAAAACGGTCGAGTTGCTTTATCGGTTAAACGTTTAACTCGCGACCCTTGGTTGACTAAAGTAAAAAAATACAAACTGGGCGATAAAATAGATGGTGTGGTTAAAAAAATTGTTCCTTTTGGTGCTTTGATCTCTGTGAGTGAGGGTGTGGAGGGTCTTTTGCCATTATCTTTAATGCAGAATCAAGGCGTTGTTGATTTAACTAAAATTTTTGAAGAAAATAAATCTTACACTTTTGAGATCAAAGAGTTAGATGCTGATAACCATCGTTTAATTCTTTTTTTCACTGTAGCGACACCTAAAAAAGTTGAAGCAGAGGCAAAAAAAATGAAAGAATTAGGTTTGTCTAGTCAACTCAGCAATAAAATTTTGCAAAAAGGTCTTAATATTACCAAAATCCAAGATTTGGATGAAAAACAATTGGTAGTCAAATTAGAAATTGGTCCGGCTTCAGCTAAAAGTCTCAAAAAAGCCCTAAATAAAAAGTCAAAAGTCAAAAGTCAAAAGTCAAAAATTTAACATTAAGGAGTTGTCTTTATTTTGGGAAAAGGCTAAACTTTTGAAAGTTGCAATAATTGGAAATTCTTTGTAAAATTAAAAATTGTAAATTGAAAATTATTTTTTATGATTATTAAATATTTTGGTCAAAGTTGTATTCAAATTAAAACTAAGAGTTCAATTATTATAATAGATCCTTACGGAAGCGAAGTCGGTTTAAAGCTTCCTAATCTAAGAGCAGATATTATTTTAGTTACTCATGATCATGTAGATCATAATAATGTGGCAGCAGTTAAGCCCAAAGAAGGTAAAGAAAAAGTTGCAATTTTTTCTGGTGCTGGCGAGTTTGAACATGAAGGAGTTTTAATTTCTGGCATTCCGTCTTGGCACGATAATGAGCAGAAAGAAAAGAATTTTATGTATTCTGTTTATGTTGATGGAGTGCGTCTCGCTCATTTGGGAGATTTGGGGCAAAAGAATCTTTTTGAAGATCAGCTAGAGCTGTTGGATAATGTGGATATTCTTTTTGTGCCTGTGGGTGGCAAATTTACGATTGATGGTGAGGCTGCTTTTGAAATTACCAACCAAATTGAGCCAAAAATAGTGATTCCGCTTCATTATAAAGTTGAAGGTTCAAAATATGATCTAGAAACTGCGGATAAATTTTTAAAAATGGAAGGTAAGTCACCAGATCCGATTGAGGAATTAAAAATAGAAAAAGAAACATTACCTAAAGAAGAAGAACGGGAATTGGTAGTTTTATCAGTATCCGGGAAAGAATAAAATTAGAATTTAGAAAAGAGTAAAAAACACAGATTTTTAACCTGTGTCTTTTTATTTTACTCAATAGCAGAGAAAGCATGAGTGGTGAATAACTCAAACATTATTTGAAAATTATTTTTGTGCTATAATATTTTCGTATGGGAATTTTTGATTTTTTAAAAAAGCCGAATAACTATGGTCTAGCTTTGGATATTGGAACAGAATTTGTGAAAACTTTAATTTTTGAGGTTAAGGATGGCAAGGCTACTGTGGTAGGTGTTGGTAAAGTGCGTCAAAGATTAGGCGATATGCAAGCTGGGGCAGTTCGCGATATCAGAGGTGTGATTGATACTTGCGAGCAAGCAATTGAAGTCGCGGAAAAAGAAGCTAAAATTTCAGCAGATAAAGCAGTTTTGGGAATTGCTGGTGAATTAATTAAAGGTGTTACGACTGTAGTCCACTATACGCGTGTTGATCCGGAAAAAGAAATTACTTTTGCTGAATTATCAAAAATTATCCAAAGAGTCCAAGATGAAGCGTTTAAACAGGCACGTGAGCTATTGGCTGAAGAAACGGGTTATCCTTCAGTGGCAGTCAAATTAGTTAACTCTGCCATTGTGGAGGTGAAAATTGATGGTTATAGAGTTAATAATCCCCTCGGTTTTAAGGGTAAAGAAGTCAAGGTGGGCGTATTTAATGCTTTTGCTCCCTTGATTCATTTAGGCGCTTTGCAAACAATCGCTGATGAATTAGGTTTGGATGTAATTTCAATTGCAGTTGAACCTTATGCTGTGGCTAGGGCTTATTCTCAAGAGGGTGATTATTCAGCTATTTTTATTGACATCGGTGGTGGCACGACTGATGTGGCAGTAGTGCGTAAAGGTGGTGTAGAAGGAACTAAAATGTATGGTTTGGGTGGCCATGCTTTTACTCATCGGATTGCCAGCGATTTATCGTTATCCTTTAGCGAAGCGGAAAAATTAAAAATTAAATATTCTGCCGGTAGTTTAAAAAAAGAAAAAGAAGCAGAGGTGCGGCAAGCTTTGCGCGGAGATGTAGAGGTGTGGAGTGAGGGTTTAAATTTAGCCTTGGAAGAATTTTCTGAAGAGATTTTGCCAAGCAAGATTTTTTTATGTGGCGGCGGTTCTCTTCTCCCCGAAATTAAAACAACCTTAGAAAAAAATGACTGGCGTCGTGGCTTACCTTTTTCTCGTACTCCCAAAGTGAATTTTGCTTCTTTAAAGGGAGTTAATGGTATAATTGATCAAACTGGCAAAATGACAGCCCCTCAATATGTGACGCCTGCTTCTTTGGTGAATTTATCCTTAGAGTTGGTGGGTGAAGAATCAGTTTTAGATGATGTGCTGAATCAAGCAGTTAAAACTTTAAGAAATTAAAATTATGGCTAAAGACAGAGATATTATTTATTTAGAATCAGACGAAGAGATACCAACCATTATTAGCCGTTTAGAAGAAATAAACGGTAATGAAGCTATTTTTGTGGTGCCGAAAGAAGCTATTTTGACGCATAGTTTGATCAATTTAAAACTTTTGAAGAGAGAAGCGGATAAGTACAAAAAGGCAATTAGCATTGTTACGAGTGATGAGGCTGGAATAAATTTATCGCGTAAAGCTGGGTTTATTGTTTTTGATTCTGTTAGCGCAGCTCGGGCTTATGAGCGAGTGGAGTCAGTAGATGAAGAAGACGAAGACGAAGTTTTTTCTGATGAAGAAGAAAA
>JAQVDI010000011.1:6328-15365 GCA_028698375.1 Patescibacteria group bacterium
CCAGAGAGCGATTTGCCGGAAAATGAAGTCCCCACTAAGGCTAGTTTTGCTAAGAAAACAGTTGAAGCTGATAGCGAAGTTGTCTCTGATGATGAAGTGCCATCAACTGATGATTACAAAAAACCAGAAAAACCAATCAAAAGTCGTGTTTTTGCTGGTCCAGTTTTTAAATTTAATCGTCGTAATTCTAAAATAATTTTGTTTATTTTGATTGGTTTGGCCGTAATTGGTTTAGGGGCTTTTCTGTATCTTTATTTGCCTGGAGCTAAAATTAATTTGTATTTAAAGGCAGAAACCAAAGATGCAGCAATGAGTTTTGTAATAGCCCAAAATGCTGCAAAAAATGAATTAGCAAGTCAAATTATAGAAACTGACAAGGAAAAATCTTCTCAAGCTAAAGCTACGGGAGAAAAGGAAATTGGCGCTAAAGCAACAGGTAAGATCGCGATTTATAATTATTGGGATTCTGCTGACCAAGTTTTAGCAGCAGGAACACGTTTTCAAGCTATTTCCAGTAATCGGATTTTTATATTAACTAGTCAAGCAGTAGTGCCTGGCTCAAAGATTGAGCAAGGCCAACAAGTCGCCGGTAGTACAACAGCTGATGTGGAAGCAGAAGAAATTGGTGCTGAATACAATATCGCCCCTGATCGTTTTATTATTCCCGGTTTATCTGCTGACAAGCAATCTAAAGTTTATGGAGAAAGCTCGCAGCCAATGAGTGGTGGAATTAAGAAAAATATTCGCGTGGTTTCGCAAGATGATTGCGACAAAGCCATTGCGGCTTTAAAAGAAAATTTGCAAAAAGAAGCAGAAAAAGATCTAAATAATAAAACCAAAGCTTTTAAAGACTATGTTTTTAACTCTGGTTTAGTCTTTAATGAAGTGATCGAGGCTAAATGTGATCCCGCAGTTGATGTTGAGGCTAGTGCTTTTACTGCTCGAGTTAAACTGCATTATGTGGTTTTCTTGTATCGGGAAACTGATTTAAAAAATTTGTTAAAAGTTCAGGCTTTAAAAAATCTTGATCCTAACAAAGATGTGGCGACTGAGGCTTTTTCTAAATTAGATTTTGCAGAGAAAAAAGCTGATTTTAAGACTAAAAAAGCAGAAATCAAAGTTAACACTAATTTGGTAGTAGTGCCTAAATTAGATTTAAATAAAATCAAAAACAATATCTTGGGAAAAGATCGAGATAGTGCTATCAAATATTTGAATACAATCCCAGAAATACAAAAAAGTGAAATTCAACTTTATCCTTCTTTTATTAAGCGTATTTCTAAAAACGCCAAGCGCGTTACAATTGAAACTAAAGAATCAAAATAAAAAGTGAAAGTTAAATATCTTATTTTCGGATTAATTTTATTTTTGGCAGTTTGCATTATTACTTTTTTGGTTTGGTTCTTTGTTAGTTTAAGACCAGTTTATAATAATAAAATGGTTGCCTTGGAAATTGAGGAAGGTAGTGGGTATAAAAAAATTGCTGCTCATTTGGAAACTAAGGATTTGATTAGATCAAAATTAGCTTTTCAAATTTATGTTCTGTGTACTGGCAAATATGGTCAGTTGAAACCAGGACAATACCTTTTGAGCGGTGATGATTCGGTCCAAAATACAATTTCAGTTTTAACAACTGGTAAAATGCGTAATTACCGCGTCACAATTCCCGAAGGATTAACCATTAAAGAAATGGATCAGTATTTAAGTGACCAATATGCTGCTTATGGCCTTAAAATGGGCCAATTTGAAGCGATTAGCAATGATTTGATTAATGTGGGCCAATTAGAAAAAGACTTCCCACAAATCAAAAATGAAGGTTTGGAAGGCTTTTATTTGGGCGATACTTTTTATTTTGTTGATAAATTAGAAATTAATGATTTGCGTTTAAGAATGTTAGAAAATTTTGTTAATAAAGCTTTGCCTGCGTTTGATAATTTACCTGTTCCTTTAAAAAATAATTATGAAGCTTTAATTTTAGCTTCTATTGTTGAAAAAGAAGCTATTAGCGAAAGTGATCGTAAAATAGTGGCTGGTATTTTTTTAAATCGCTTGAAACAAGGTAGTTTTTTAGAATCATGTGCTTCTATTAATTATATTTTGCCTCAAGTTAAAAAAATACTTTCAGCTGATGATCTAGCAATTAATTCTCCTTATAATACTTATTTGTATCCTGGTTTAACGCCAACGCCAATTACTAATCCTAGTGTTGCATCAATTAAAGCGGTTTTTGAACCAACTATTACTGATTATTATTATTTTCTTTCTGATAGTGAAGGTAAGCTTTATTATGCAAAAACTTATGAAGAGCATTTGCAAAATCGTAGTCAATACATAGAAAATTAGTTTAAACTTTAGAGTTAAAATTATAAAATTTTTTGTGGTTTGACAGCACGCTTGGGTTTCTCTAAATTGAAGTAGATGCTAGAGTTATTTTTTGGGCGTTTGTCCCATGATATTGGAATTGACTTAGGTACTTGTAATACTTTGGTTTATGTTCGCGGCAAAGGCGTGGTAGTTAATGAGCCTTCTGTTGTGGCAATTAATTTAAAAACCAAAGATATTTTAGCTATTGGCAATGAAGCAAAAAAAATGGTGGGTAAAACCCCAGCTCATATTGTGGCTATTCGTCCACTTGTTGATGGTGTGATTTCTGATTATGAAACTACAGAACAAATGCTGACTTATTTTATTAAACGAGTGCATCGTAAAACTTTTTCTTTATTACCTCGTCCAAGAGTGGTTATTGGGATTCCTTATGGTGTGACTGAAGTGGAACGGCGTGCTGTTGAAGAAGCAGCGATTAATGCTGGGGCTAGAGAAGTTTATTTGATTGAGGAGCCAATGGCAGCAGCAATTGGCTCGCGTTTAGCAGTTCAACAAGCAGAAGGGTCAATGATCGTTGATATCGGCGGAGGCACTACAGAAGTGGCTGTTATTTCTATGGGTGGGATTGTGGCTTCTAGATCTTTAAGAATTGCTGGTGATGAAATGAACCAAGATATTATTGATTATGCTCGCGATAAAATGAATTTATTAATTGGTGATCGGACAGCGGAAGAAGCCAAAATTGCTATTGGTTCGGCTGTGGCAGTTAATAAAAATGAGGAAATGATTATCCGGGGTAGAGACATGATCACGGGAATGCCTAAAGAGCAAATAATCACCAGTGATCAAGTGCGTGAAGCTATTGCTAAAAGTTTGTTTGCAATCGTTTCAGCTGTTAAGGCGACAATTGAAGAAACTCCTCCGGAATTAGTGGCAGATATTATGAAACGGGGTATTGTTTTGGCTGGTGGTGGCGCCATGTTAAAAGGTTTAGATGTTTTGTTGCAAAAAGCGACTGAAACTAAGTTTGTAATTGCCGATGATCCAATGGGTGGGGTGGTTAGAGGTTGTGGTATTGTTTTAGAGAGCTTAAAAGAGTTGAAAGAAGTTTTATTACCATCGGAAATTCGCTAAATAATTAAGTTAAAAGTTAAAAAGTTTTATGGAAAAACTGCGAATAAAAAAATATCAGAAAACTTATAAAATTTTTATTTATAATTTTGACCTTTGCCTTTTGAATTTTAACTTATTTTTTTATGTTTAAGGAAAGAATAAAACAGATTTTAATGATTGGTTTGGGGATTTTGATCCTTTTTTATTTTATTGAATGGGTAACGCCTAATTTTTCTTTGGCTAATTCTTTACGTAACGCTACTTTGAATATTTTTCGTTGGCCGATTAGTTTATTCTCTCGGGTTTATGTAGGAGCTACTAATATCACGGATATTTTTAAGGTTAGTCAATTTAAAAAAGAAAATTTTGATCTGCGGGAAAATAATTTAAGATTGGAACAAGAATTAGAAAATTTAAAAGAAAAAGAATTGTTGTTTAATAAATATAATGAATTAGCTAAATTATTGCCGACTTTGGAGACTTTGCCTGTAGAAAGCCGGGGTTATTTTGAAGAAGGCGGCCGTAGTTATTTTCTTATTAGCAAAGGGACAAATGACGGGGTGGCTCTAGATAAAGGCGTGGTTTGGGGTAAATTTTTAGTTGGAAAAATTAGTGAAGTTTATCCAAATACAGCTGTGGTAGAAACAATTTTGAGCAAAAATTCTATTATTAATATCAGTGTGGCTTCAAATCGAGAAAGTGGCCGTGGTGTGGCTCAAGGCACAGTGGGATTAGGTTTAGAAGTCGTTGGTTTTCCTAATAATATTGCGATCAAAGAAGGAGAAAAAGTTTTAACTAGTGGTTTGGGCGGTATTTTACCTCCGAATTTAATTGTTGGTAAGGTAATTAAAAAAATTTCTTCAGATTCAGAGGCATCTCAAAAATTTTTAGTGGAAGTGGTGCTCGATTTTACTGGTTTAGAATTTATGCAAGTTATTAAAAATTGACAATTTGACTTTTTAGCTAATAATGGACAAATTGTCATCTCCGCCCCGTGTGTCATTCCCGCCCCGTGTGTCATTCCCGCGTAGGCGGGAATCCACGGGGTAAACTCCGGCGGGAATCCACGGGATAAACTCCGGCGGGGATCTAGGAAAGAGATTCCGTGTCAATCACGGAATGACAGAGAAGCAGTTCGGAATGACAGAAAAAATAATAAGATAAATATATGAAATTAAATCATTTGGCACTATGATAAAAAAAATAATTTTTTATGTAAGTTTGGTCTTAATTTTGATTTTTTTCCAGCTTTATACCACGCCTTTTTTCTTCATTTGGGCATTACCAATTTTATTTTGGTTAGAATTAGGCTCAAAAGAAGTTTTCATTTTTTTAATTACGGCTATTTTTTTAGATTTATTGTCTAGTTTTTATTTTGGTTTTTGGTTAGGTTTATCAATTTCAGTTTTCTTTTTCTCTGGTTTAATTCTACAGCAATACTTGCGAGAATGGACCTTGTGGGCTTTTGTGTTAGTTTTCGCTTTTTGGCAAATAATTTATGGTTTTTTATATTTAGTTTTATCTAAAACGCCTTTTACCTGGGATTTGCTTTTAGATTTTTTGTGGTCTGTAGTTTTCTGTATAATTATTTTTATGGCCTTAGAATATTTGAAAAAATTCTTAATTGATCAAAATATTGTTAGCATTAATCCCGATAAGGAATATAAAATTTTATGAGTTTAAAAGATTTACCTGATTATTTAAGTCGTGATGATGTTTGGCAAAGCAAAGAAAAGAACAGACCTTATTTAAAATGGATTTTTTTATTTTTAGGCTTGGCGTTTTTATTATTACTTTATAGAGCTTGGCAGTTGCAAATTATTCAAGGCGCTTATTACAAAGATTTGGCTAGTGGCAATCGATTACGACGCATTTTTGTTTTAGCGCCAAGAGGAGCAATTTTGGACAAAAACGACAAAGAATTAGCCTTTAATCAATCATCTTATGCGGTAGTTGTTAGTCCGGTTGATTTAAGCCGTGACCCCCAAGAAAGAGAAAAGGTTTATCAGGCAGTTAGTGTTGATTTGAATTTAGATATTAAGGGTGATGTGGAAAAAGCTTTAGAGCAAGGGAGTGAAGACGAATTGAATTTTGCGATTGATATTACTCAACCCCAGGCTCTTATTTTGAAAGAAAAGTGGAGTAAGTTGACTGGTGTTTCTGTTGAAGATCGGTTTAGGCGTAATTATGTAGCTGATTTATCTCACATTTTAGGTTATGTTGGTAAAATCCAAGCTGAAGAATGGGCAGGCCTAAAAGATAAAGGCTATTTGATGTTTGAGAGTTTGGGTAAAACTGGGCTAGAAGCTTATTATCAGGATTTGTTAAGGGGAGAAATGGGGGCTAAGGAGGTAGAAGTTGATGCTTTTGGTAAAATTAAAAAAGTTTTAGCTACTCGCGAACCTAAATCGGGAAATAATTTAAAGTTAACTTTGAATTATGCTTTGCAGCAAAAAGCAAAAGAAATTTTAGCTCGTCGGCTTAAAGATAATGATAAGATTAAAGGCAGCTTAGTCGCTTTAGATCCCAAAACAGGTGGGATTTTAGCTATGGTTTCTTTACCGGATTATGATAATCGTTTATTTGTAAATCCTGGAAATTCTGATCAATTGGCAGATATTTTAATGTCTCCGGATCAGCCAATGTTTAATCGAGCGATTAGTGGCGCTTATCCCTCAGGATCAACCATTAAGCCTTTAATCGCAACAGCTGGTCTTCAAGAAGGTGTTATTGGTGAGTATACCACTGTTGTTGATGATAAAGGTTATTTGGAAATTCCTAATCAGTATGATCCAGAAATTGTGTATCGTTTTAATGATAATAAAATCCACGGTAACGTTGATGTGCGTTCCGCTATTGCACAATCTTGTAATGTCTTTTTTTATACTGTTGGGGGCGGTTTTGGTGAAATAAAAGGTTTGGGTGCCAATTTGCTTAATGATTATATGAAAATGTTTGGTCTTGGTGCTCAATCGGGTATTGATTTGCCTGGTGAGGCAGCCGGGTTAATTCCTACGCCAGAATGGAAACAAAAAAATCAAAATGAACCTTGGTATTTGGGAGATACTTATAATTTATCAATTGGCCAGGGCAATCTTTTAACTACTCCTTTGCAAATTGCTCGTTACACAATGGTGATTGCTAATAACGGCAATTTATACCAGCCACATTTTTTAAATCAAATATTAGATGAGAATGGTAAAGTGATTAAAAATTTTACACCCGTTAATTCAAAATTAAAAATTGATGAAAATAATTTACGCATTGTTCGTGAAGCAATGAGAGAAGCAGTTTTAAGCGGTTCGGGTAATCAATTGCAGAGCTTAAAAATCAGTTCTGCGGCTAAAACTGGAACAGCTGAGGACGCAACTCACCCGGAAGATCCACATTCTTGGTTTACTAGCTTCGCGCCTTATGAAGATCCGGGGATTGTGGTAACTGTAATGGCGGAAAATGCAGGAGAAGGTTATGATGTGGCTGAGCCAGTGGCTAAAGAATTGTTAGAGTGGTGGCAAGATAATAGATAGAAAAGATAAAAAATTTCTAATGTCTGTCATGCTGAATTTATTTCAGCATATAGATCCCGAAACAAGTTCGGGATGACAAGGAAGGTTGTCATGCTGAATTTATTTCAGCATATAGATCCCGAAACAAGTTCGGGATGACAAGGAAGGTTGTCATGCTGAATTTATTTCAGCATCTCAAAAATATGAATAAAAATTATTACGTGTATATAATTACAAATAGATGGAATACGATTTTTTATATTGGCGTCACCAATAATTTAATTCGAAGAATTTATGAACATAAAAATAAATTGATAAAGGGCTTTACAAAAAAATATAATATAATTAAATTAGTGTATTATGAACAGTTTTCTGATCCGGAAAATGCGGTTAAAAGAGAAAAACAATTAAAAAATTGGCATCGTGATTGGAAAATTAATTTAATTAAAAAGAACAATCCGGATTTTAAAGATTTATATTCTGAAATAATAAAATAGAAATTCCTCTGTCATTCTGAATTCATTTTAGAATCTGGATCCTGAAACGAGGCGCAGATCCCGAAACAAGTTCGGGATGACATTGTTCAGGATGACAAAAAATATTATGTTATATACAATGGATTTATGACAAAACTAATTTTAGGTAAAGAAATAGCGGAACAAGAAATTTATCCTCAGTTAGAAACTAAATTTGGTGTTAAAAAACCAGTTTTAGTTATTTTTTATAATCCGAAAGATAAGCTGGGGACAAAATACATTGAGATTAAACAAAAAGCTGCTCAAAGGTGTCGAATTGCTGTTCGCTTTGAGCCTTATCAATCTTTTAAAAAAGATCTTAAAAAAATTCATCAGTTGAATCGTGATTCTAAAATAGCAGCGATTTTATTGCAATTGCCTTTACCCAAGAAATATACTCCAGAGTTAATTTATGCCGTTAATCCGAAAAAAGATGTTGATGGACTTTTTTCTAAATTTTATGTGCCTCCGGTGGTCAGGGCGGTAGAAAGAGCGTTAAAAGAAATTCCTTATTGGCAAGAGAAAAGTACTTTAGTAGTTGGACAAGGTGAGTTTGTGGGCAAAAAGATTTTTTCTTTTTTGAAAAGAACTATGCCTAAAATTCAAGCCGTGGATAGTGATAAAGCTTTTAAAGCCTTGGCGCCTAAATTTGAAATTGTCATTAGCTGTGTGGGCAAACCCAATTTAATTAATGAAAAATATTTTCAAGGGATAGCCGCGATTGATGTGGGAACAATGGTAACTAGCAACGGGAAAATTGTTGGTGATGTTGATCCTAAATTAAATTCCAAATTACAATTTTTAGCTCCTGTTCCTGGGGGAGTTGGCCCTATGACTGTGGCATATTTGATGGATAATGTTTGGAAAGCCGTTAGGCTAAATGAATAAATTATTAATTATTAATTTTTATTCTTCGAGCGAGTGAAACGAGTCGAGAAGCTATAATAATTTGAAGTTCTCGACAAGCTCGAACAGTATCTTAATTTTACTCTTCGAGCGATCCCTCACACACCCATTTTGGATTGTGTGAGGGAGAGTCGAGAAGTTTCCTTAATGTTATAATAAAACAACAATGAACAATTGGCACTGGTATGTTTACATTATTGAATGTAATGATAACACTTACTACACAGGGCTAACTTGGAACATTGGGAATCGTTTAGACCAACATCTTTTGCAAAAAGGTTCAAAATATACCAAAAAACATGGAGCGAAGAAATTAGTTTATTGTGAAAAATTTAATGATTTAGAAGCAGCACGAATACGCGAAAAACAAATTAAAAATTGGTCACAAGTAAAAAAACAAAAATTAATTAATGGCGATTGGCAGCAAGAGTGGGGTAGATAGTAAAGTTCTCGACAAGCTCGAACAGTATCTTAATTTTACTCTTCGAGCGATCCCTCACACACCCATTTTGGATTGTGTGAGGGAGAGTCGAGAAGTTTCCTTGCTTTTAACCTTTTGGGTTTTCGTCATGCTGAATTTATTTCAGCATCTCAAGATCCTGAAACAAGTTCAGGATGACACTGCTGTGTTAGTTATCCACAGTTTTTACAATTATATTTGGTGGTATAATA
>JAQVDI010000056.1 GCA_028698375.1 Patescibacteria group bacterium
AGACTCCAAAAGCAACAAGCGCCATAATTTTATAACCGTTTAAAAAATCAGCTGGGGCTAATAGCAAAATTATTGGTTTGCCTAAAATGCTGATTAAAATTGTTAGTGGTAAAATCAAAATTATAAATATTCTATTTAAATATTTTAAAAAATCAGCTGTATTCTCTTTGCTGTTCTCCCAAGAATTGACAAGGGAAGGAGTGGATGCCAATACAAAAGAGCTAATAATTAGAAATAAGCTTTGTTGAGTAATATTATATGGTATTGTATAAATTCCAACAGCAGAGTTGTCTAAAAAATATTTAATCATATATCGATCTGAAGAAGATAATAGCCAAACCGAAAGGGCTGAAATTACCAGCGGTAAGCCAAAAGAGATTGCCTCTTTAGCAATTTTTTTTGAGAAGCTAAAAAGCTTTGTTTCGAAAAATAATTTAATTTTTCCCAGATAAACACAAACTACAGTGATCGAAGCAATAATCTCGCCTAGCAAGATTCCAATAATTCCATACCCTAGCAAAACAAAACCAATACTTAGCCCTGAGGAAAGAAGCGTCTTTGTTAGTGAGTAGCTTAAATAGGTTTTAGTTTTCCTGTCTGCGCGAAAAAAAGCAATATAGGATTGACTTATTGCGGAGAATAAAATTTGTATTGAAGCGATTAAGAAAGCTAGATATAGAGGCTGATCAAGCTTAGACTTTAAAAGATAAAAAACAGTTAAACTAATTATCGCCAAACTAAAAGAAAAAACAATAATTAATTGAGAAAGAGTGCTTGAGAATAAACTGATTTTATTCTTTTTTTTATATTTAGGTAAAAAGCGAATAATCGGAGACGTTAGCCAGTTTGTAGCTATGCTAACAGAAAGTGAAATGAAAATTGTGACTAAAGACAAGATTCCGTAATTTTCTGTTCCAAGAGTATAAGTAAAGATTGGAATAGTAATAAAGCCTAAAACAGCTGGAATAATTTTTGTAGGCAAATAGAATGTAAAATCTTTACCAGTTTTTAAAAGCTCGTTTTTTGCGTGCTGTATTTTTTTTGACATTTATTTACGATCAATTATTACTATAATGTGCCTGGCTTTATTAGGCATTAAAAAGTTTAGAAATCTGTCAAATTGAATTTGTAAAGCTAACAAGAAACTATTTTTGCTTCTAACCGTATTGAAGTAGTTATTAAATTTTATAAATTTCACTTTGTAACTTTTTTGGTCAATAATTTTAATAAACTTGTTTTCGTCAAATGAGTTCTGGTGTCTATTCCTAGGAGTTTCTCTACCACAATGAATGCATATTTCATAAATTATTTTTTCATTATAGGGCACAGAAATGATTGCTCTTTTTTTAGTTATTCTTAAAATTTCTTTAACCGCTTTTTGATATTCCTTGATATGTTCAATTACTTCTAAGCAGAAAACTGTATCAAAAGATTTGTCTTTTTGAGATATTTTGTAAATTGAGTCTTGGTAGATATTTGCTTTTGGTGTGTTTTTCTTACTAATTTTTATTCTTCCTGGGCTTAAATCAAAACCAGTTAATTTAAGGTTTTTTTTATTGCTAAGCATTTGAAGTAAATGACCATTGCCACAACCCGCATCTAACACTTTCGGGCCTTTAACTAATGGAATTATTTTATTAAATCTAAACTTCTCGATCGGCAATAGGTCAGGATTTGTGTTTTGTAACTTTTCTTTTTTGTAAGTTTTTTCTTCGTTCATTTTATATTTTTTAAAATTAAGCTTTGGATGATTTTTGCTTGATTTTCTCTAGAATATTTTTCCTTGGCCTTAATTACATTTTTACGATATAATTCAATCTCTTTTTTATTTATTTTATTTAAAAATTGAGTTAAGTTTTTCTCGAGTTGATTATTAGTATTAATCAGTTTGCCAATTTTATCTTTTTTAATAATTTGAGCAGCAGCTCCATCTTTTGGCAGAATTCCTAAAACTGGCAGATTGCATTCTAAATATTCAAAAATCTTTGCTGGTACAGCATATTTATATTCTTCTGTTAAAGCTGCAATTCCAAAATCCATTTTTTCTTTAAGTTTGAAAAGTTTTTCTCTTGGTAAATACCCATGAAAAAAAGCATTTTTTATTTTGTCGATTCTTGCCATTGCTGCATTGTGGACTGCACCAGCAAAATGAAACTCAATATTGTTAAGCTTTGGCATTAAATCAAATAAAAAGTCTAAGCCCTGGCTTGCTGCAAAGCCGCCAGTGTAGATAATTTTAATTTTATTATCTTTTCTTTTCTTTGTCTTTCTTTTTGGGTTAAATACTCCATTATAAACAACAAATACTTTATTTTTATTAATATTAGAAAAATCTTTTAATAGCCATTTTTTCTGAAGTTCCGAGGTAACAAGAATAAAATCAACTTTTGCAAGAATTTCTTTTTCTTTCTTAACCCAATGCTTAACCATTTTTTTTCTAACAAAATTGCCACCTTTTTCTCTTAATAATAGTGATGTCCACGGATCTCGAAAATCAGCAATCACAATTTTTGGTTTATTTTTCTGAATAATTTTTTCTAAACCAAGCAATGAGGAAGCTGGCGGAATTGAAACAAGTAAAGCATCACAATCGCCAATTTCGCAAGCATTTTTTGTAGCTTGTTTTTGCCAGCTGGGGTGCGCATCAGGCATAATGTGTAAAATTCTGTAAGGAATATAGTTTAAGTAGCAGCTAGTGTTAATTAATTCGAATCTTTTAACTGTGATTTTCTTTGGGATTTTGCTATTAAGGCTTTGATCGATTGTATAATATTGAGAATGCGGGTTTTTAGGACAAAATACTTTCACTTCCCAACCTTTCTTTGAAAAATAATCAGAATAAAAAAGATTGCGCAAAGATCCACTCCTGCCTACTGGAGGAAAGTTGTAAGCTAAAATATTGAATTTTATTTTTCTGTTAGTTTTTGCCATAATTTAACAGTCTGGTTGATTAATTAATTATATGCTTTTTGAGCTTAAATTTCAAAGCAAATTTGTTTTTAGCCAACTCTTTTAAAAACACTAACAATCCAGATTGATTTATTATGCTTAGGCCTTAAGAATAAATCAAAAAATTTTATTAGCCACATCGGAGTTTTTGTTTTGCTTAGCAGCTTTACGAATTTTGGACAAAGGCTAATAGATTTGTGGTGTTTGAAATTTTTATCCTCAAAAACATTGATTAGATCTTTTTCTTCAAACCTGTGAATATGCCCAAAGCGTGGAGTCCTTTTCCCGCAGTGGATGCATATTTCATGGCGAATATCTTCTGTTAATGATACTGATACGACTAAATATTTGTTGGTAATTCTTTTTAGCTCTTTAGCTGCTTTTTTTAGATTTTTAATATGCTCTAAGACTTCCAGGCAGCAAACAATGTCAATTTCTTGTTTTTTAAAAGGAAGTTTTAAAATATCAGCTTTTTTAGCTTCGATTTTATTTTTTAAACCTTGTTTTTTTATGGTATTTTTAAGCCTGATTTTACTTAAATCTGTGC
>JAQVDI010000057.1 GCA_028698375.1 Patescibacteria group bacterium
AAAACCTAAAAATTGTTTTTTCAATTCTTCTATAGAATAATTTTTTCCTTTTTTCAATTTAATCCCCTCCCCCATTTTTTTTGCTAAAATATGCCTCAAAATATAAAGAAAAAAATCCGACGTAATCGGCTCATGGCCACGCTTCATTAATTTTAAAATTGCCTCAATTTCCTTGAGCTTTTCAAATTCTTTAAATACTATTTCCTGCGGCCTTAACAGCATAAATTTAAGAATATAGAATTTGGAAGTTAGTGTAAAGAAAAAATCCGCCAGTTGGGCAGATTTTTCATCATATTGTCATTCCGAATTCAGTTCGGAATCTCGAAATACTAAAAAATAAATCAGATCCTGAAATAAATTCAGGATGACAGAAAAATTGGAAACTTTTCCACGCTCCCTCAAACAATCCAAAATGGGTGCGTGAGGGATTAGTCGAAGAATAAAAAATACTGTTCGAGCGCAATCGAGAACTATACATTATTGTAGCTTTTCGACTCGCTACACTCGCTCGAAGTAGAATTTGGAATACTTCTCGACTCACGAAGTTTATACTGAGCGGAGTCAAAGTACTCGTTCGAAAAATAAATAAATTACTTTTCCACTTCCACGCCCATGCTACGCGCAGTACCTTCTACAATTTTTTTGGCAGCATCTAAATCAGCTGCATTAAGATCAGGCATTTTAATTTTAGCAATTTCTTCCACTTGAGCTTTAGTTAATTTCCCTACTTTTTTCAAATTAGGCTGCCCGCTCCCAGCTTTTAAATTTAAAGCTTTTTTAATCAACACGGCAGCCGGCGGAGTTTTTACCACAAAACTAAAAGTACGATCTTTATAAACCGTCACTTCAGCTGTTACAAGCATTCCTTTATTTTCTTGAGTTTTTTGATTAAATTGATTACAAAATTCTACAATGTTAACACCATGTTGACCTAAAACTGGTCCAAGCGGTGGCGCCGGAGTTGCTTCTGCGGCTTTAGCTTGAAGTTTAAATTTTGCTGTTATTTCTTTTGCCATAATTTATTATTTATATTTTTCTTGCATTTGTAAAATCAACTTCTACTGGCGTTTCACGACCAAACATATTAACTAAAATTTTCACTTTACCTTTTGACTCATCTACCTCTTCTACCACGCCATCGAAATCTTTAAAAGTACCACGAGTAATTCTGACATGATCGCCAGCTTTAAAATCAGCAGCATAAGTAGCTTCTTTTTTCTGCATTCGACTAAAAATTTCATTTAATTCCACAGGGTCAATTGGCGAAGGCTTAGTGCCGAAACCAATAAAACCAGTTACATTGGGCGTATTACGCACCACATACCAAGATTCATTGCTCACTATCATTTCCACCATTACATAACCAGGATAAATATGTTTATTAACTAATTTTTTCTCACCACCTTTTAATTCTACTTGTTTTTCTTTAGGCACAACCACTTGGAAAATTTTTTCACCCATGCTCAACGATTTGATCCTTTGGCGCAACTGTTTAGCCACTTGATCTTCATAGCCAGAATAAGTGTGAATCACAAACCAACGCGCATCCGGATGCGAACTCAACTTAATTTCTACTTTTTTCTTTTTTAGTTTCTTCGTTTTCTTAATTTCCTCTTGAATCATAATAATTATAAATTTCTTTGAAAATTGTAAATTTATTTGTCATCCTGAACTCGTTTCAGGATCTTAATCCAGATTCCGGATCAAGTCCGGAATGACAAACTTTTTATTTTAAAGCTATATACCAACTAATTAATTTAGAAAAACCATAATCTATACCAGCAATTAATAAAATCGCTATAATAACGGCAATAATCACCACTATGCCATTGTGCAAAACCAATTCTTTTTTAGGCCAAACAATTTCTGTGATTTGTTCTCGCACACCACGGAAAAAGCCACCAATTGATTTAAACATATTATTTATAATAAACTTGTTAACTATTATTTTTTACTTTTTTTATATCAACAATTTTTATTCTAGAATATAAGGCTCGTGGACCTTTTTTGCGATGATAACCAGTTTTTGGTTTATAACGAAACACCATTTTTTTATCACCTTTAACCTCTTGATCAATCACTTCTAACTCACAAACCCAATCAGTAACTTCTGGTTTTCCAATTTCCACTTTATCTTTTGTCGCTACCAAAAGCGGCTTAAGCGACAGTTTAGTGTCTTTTAAATGATCAACTAAAAATTGGTCGTTTTTTACCACTTTAAATTGCAATCCGCCAATTTTAACAACCGCAAAAAGATCTTCTGCGTTGGTTTTTACTTTCGCCATATGCAAGTTATAATTACTCAAAAAGTTTAACAAATATCATTCTGCTTGTCAATCTTATAAGAAAAAACATTCAAACTTCTCTTTTTCAGCCTACTCCTATAGTCCAAAACCAACTAATTTACTCAGCCAGCCAAAAGTGTTGCCTAAGGTTTTAAGAATTAATTGTAAAACACTCTTGGGAACTTCACCAGTAATAGCTGTGGAGTCTTCAGAACGACCAATGTTGTTAGCTTTATCGGCCGAAACAACTCTTAGGTGGTATGGTTTAGACGGAATCAATTCAGAGATTACAACTAAGTGTTTGGTGGTTAAAGCTTTATCTTCTACAGTTTTGTTGGTGTATTGATTGCCATTTAATCCTTCGGCGTATTCTACAAAACTAGTGGCTGGTTCGTCAGTTTCCCAAGAAACAGCGATTTGAGCCTTATCCTCGCGGTTTAAACCGACATTAGAGGTTTCAATGATCATTTTGGAGATTTTAGGTGGACGCGTGTCCATGGGGGTTTGCATTTGGCTGATTTCTGATTGAGCCACATTGCCAAATTGATCACTGCCAAAAACATAAAATTGATAAATCTCGTCATTTTCTAAACCAGAGATTCTCACTTCATGATTAGTCGTCATTTCTGAGCTTGAGATCTCACGGTCTTGCCCGCCAACTTTAACTATCGCTGAAGATGAAGTCGGCACATTGGTTTGCCAATTGACCTCCATTACAAAATTTGGTCCAGCAATATCTGCCTGATAGCCAAGATTAGAAATTATTGGCCTTGGCAAAGTATCAAAAACATAATCATCGGAAATCAACGAATTACCATCAACATCAATGCCAAAAAGTTTAAAATGATAAGTGCTGGAATCATCTAAATCAGTTAAACTAATGGTGTGTTTAGTTGTATATGAGCCGGTCGGATCTTCGTATTCCGAATCATAATCTAAAGTTTGACCAAATTTAATTTTATTTGTCGCCGCATTAGTTGTGTCATAAGTAATATCAGCACTATCTAAAGTAATATTACTTACTTGAACATTGGAAATTGATGGCGCTGGTAAAGTAGTTAAATTATAAGTGGCAGAATAAGCCGCTTCTGCCGAATAATCTCGTAGCTCATCTAAGGATTGGGTCTGGAAAAAATATCGAGTTGAAGGTTTGAGCGAAGTAATAGTTACAG
>JAQVDI010000058.1 GCA_028698375.1 Patescibacteria group bacterium
TCCGGATCAACTAAAACTTCAGCGTGTTTTTTAGTTTTGTTCAATTTTATTTCTTTGACTTTCGCTGGCAACAAAGCATTAGTAATATAGGCTTTAGAATCTTTATCATAGAGAATAATATCAATTTTTTCTTCACCACCAATTTCGTTCAAAACTGTTTGCACACGAGTCCCACGTTGACCAACGCAAGAACCGACCGGGTCAATTCCTTCATCAGTGGCCTCAACAGACATTTTTGTTCTAAAACCAGCTTCACGAACAACATCTTTAATTTTAACCACACCTGCAGATATTTCTGGCACTTCAGTTCTAAACAAAGCTTTTATGAGAGCCGGATCAGCGCGAGAAATTAAAATTGAAGGACCTCTCGGCGTTAATTCTACATTTTTAATAAAAACACGTAAACGACGACCAGAAGAATAATCTTCAGTTAAATTTTGTTCAGGCGGAGGTAAAATCGCAATTGCTTTCCCCAAATCAATAAGAACATTTCTTCCTTCCACTTTTTGCACTCGACCCACAACAATCCGACCCACTTTATCTTTAAAAGCAGTATATGCCTCATCTTTTTCAATTTCACGAATTTTTTGTAAAATTACTTGTTTAGCAGTTTGTGCGGCAATTCTCCCAAAACCACTTTTACTAGGTAAGGCAATTTTAATTTCTTCATCTAATTTAGCATTTTTATTAATTGCCTGGGCTTCTTCTAAGCTTTTTTCGTTATCTGGATGTTGTACTTCTTCTACCACCCTAAAAACTTGATAATATCTTGCAGCTAGTTTTTCTCTATCAAATTCGCAAATCACTCGAGTATCACCTTCAAGATATTCTTTGCGATAAGCTGAGCCAAGAGCGGCTTCCACCACTTCAAAAATACGATTATCTGGCAAATCTTTTTCTGCTCCGATTTGTTTAATCGCTGCTAAAAATTCGCTGGTTTCAATTTGCATAATGTTCTATTATTTTATCCACTAATTATATTAAAAATCAAAGAGGCCACAAACACTAAAATAATTGCTCCCAAACCAAAAATTAATATACCTTTACCTAATTTTTGATACTTAGAAATAAAATACATCAAAAATAACCCAATAATACCGGTAATAATACCTAAGCTGCCAATGACGATTAGAATAGTGTTAATAATTTCCATATATAGATTATTCTTTAAAAAACGGCTGGCACTGCGCCAACCTAACGATAATAATATAGCAAAAACCATCATTTATGTCAAATTTTATTCTCTTTCATTAAAAAAATAAACCAAGAACACACCTCATATGTGTGCGCCGGTTTTTATGCCAAGTTGCTTAAAAATTGGTATTTGCGTATTATCAAATCAGTACCTTAACAAGTAGGAAAAGAAAATGAATCATGCTCAAAATTGCATAATAATCAGAGCAGTACGTGAACATCCAGGGCTGACACTTGAAGAGTTGGCGCAAATTATTTACGAACAAGAACCACAATCAGAAATAATTTATTTTTTACTATACAATAATGCTTGGCAACTAAAACGCACATTGCAAGAAAGATTGCTGTGTATTGAAGAGCGAAATGGTTGTTTTTATTTTAATCACAACGCAAAACGCTATCATTATTTTGATTTTGACGACACTCTTTTGCGAATAAAATTTAAGCAAGAAGAACAAGCAATGGCTGATCAAGCCAAACGAAAACCCAAACCGTCAGGTGATTAACCGACGGTTTTTTCATATTTATGTCATTTTTATACTAGCCACATAGAAATAACACATAAAAAAATCAGTCAAATAAATTTTGGCTGATTAGGAATATTTTTGAGGGATAATAGTTATTTGATCACCTGATTCTATTTTGCTATTTAAATTAGCGGATTTGCCATTAAGTTCTATCTTAAAATGAATAATCCCAGCAGCTTCTAACATATCACGATCAATTACTGAACCTATTAAATTATTAAAGCTATCTGGTAGCTCCCAAGCTTGACTAAGCACACCATAAATTTGCAATAGTCCTGTTTTTTTCATTAAATCCCCTTTCTTGTTATCAAGATACTAAGCAAATAATAGCTAAAAATATTCTAAAGTCAATAAGCAAAATACAAAAAAATATGCTACACGATCATTGAGCTTATTAAAAAAATTAAATTTTACATCTGCAAAAGAGTGAAAACTTTAAAAAGCAACATAGCTGGCCAAACTAAAGCTTTTAAAATACCCAGAATACCCATCCAAAAAGTAGTGGCTTGTTGCAAATAATAAACCAAAGCCCCCAAAAAAAATAAGCCGTAAGTACCCCCAAGCAAACCATTCATCCCTGCTCCTCCGCGTTGTCTTTCCGTCGAATTTTTCATACTTAATAATTATTTTATATAAACTTTTTAAGCGTTGACGATAATTAACCTAATTTACATTTGACAAAAAAGTAAAGAAAACTATAAAAATAATTTTTTAAAATTAGCCTTTTATCAAAACTAGCCACGGAAAAATAAAAACTGCAACAACAATTCTTTTGAAACGTTTTTTTGGCTCTTGGATAAGGCGATAAAGCCACTCAAAACCAATTTTACGCACCCAAACTGGAGCTCGTTTAATTTGTCCGGAAACAAAATCAAAAGTACCCCCCACGCCAATTGCCACCACCCCATTATTAAGCTGACTTAAATTTTCTTTTATCCATTTCTCTTGTTTGGGAGCGCCATATGCAACAAAAAGTAAATTTGCTTGACTATTCTTTATTTTTTCTCTTAATTTTTCAGCGGTTAAATTATCCCCCATCTCTGCGCCAACAATTTTAAGTCTAGAATATTTTTTTTCTAAAATTAATTTTGTTTTTTGTGCTACACTTTCGCCTGCGCCTAATAAAAAAACTTTATATTGATATTTCTCTGCCATTTCAATTAAATCCCAAAAAATATCAGCACCAGCTAAACGTTCTGGGATAACTCTATATAACAAAACTCCGATTGGAATTAAAATTATTGTTGGCAGAAATAGAATAATTTTTAAAAGAACACGCAAAAATAAATATTTAGAACTAGTAATTTTTAAGAAAAAAGCCGCCCACATTATTGCTATTGAATCAGTAATATTGAAACTAGATTGTAGAATTTCAAAAAATGCTTGATCATTTTGTGCTTTAACTAAAAATTCAGCGTTAATTGTGGCTACCTGCAATTTTTGTTGTTGCTTAATCGTTTCTTTAACTGTAAACAAAAATTGCTCTTTTTTTACTTGCTTAATTGGCGTCCCTAGGACATTAATAGATTTAATCATTGTTGCCTAAAGTTTGGTTAACAATCTCCATAAATTTAATTTTAAACTGGTCTTCACTAAATTTTCGGGCCTGATTCACTAAATTTTCTTTTGTAAAACTACGTTCTTTGTTTAAAAATTCCTTAATAGTTTTTGATAGCGCAGAGACAGTTTGCGGATG
>JAQVDI010000059.1 GCA_028698375.1 Patescibacteria group bacterium
TGTATGGTTTTGATTATTTATTAGCTTCACTGTTCGGTGCCGTTACACCGTTTTGTACCTGTTCTTCCATCCCGCTTTTTATTGGATTTATAGGGGCAGGGATTCCTCTCGGTGTAACTTTTGCGTTTCTTATTACTTCACCGCTCATTAATGAAATTGCGGTGGCTATGTTTATTGGTTTGTTTGGATGGAGGGTGACAGCTATGTACGTCTCGGCTGGACTTATAATAGGCATGGTTGGAGGCTATCTCATTAGTCGCCTTAAGCTTGAACGGTATGTAGAAGGCTACATAATGCGTATTGATAAAAAAGAAAAACATGAATCCGTGCAAAAACAAAAACCTTTCTCGGTAAGCGTGCTACAAGATGCGTTGCATGAATCGTGGAGCATAACTAGAAAAGTTGCGCCGTATGTTTTGCTTGGCGTGGGGGTAGGGGCAGTTATTCATGGTTACGTACCCGAAGGCCTGTTTGAGAAATACGTTGGCGAGGGCAACATCTTTGCGGTTCCTTTGGCTGTAGTTCTGGCTGTTCCTCTTTATGCCAGCGCGCATAGTATATTTCCCGTGGTAGATTCACTGGTTACTAAGGGCGTGCCTCTTGGTACGGCTTTAGCCTTCATGATGGCGACTGTTGGACTATCTTTGCCTGAAGCGTTAATTCTTAGACGGGCTATAAAGATGCCGCTGCTGCTTACCTTTTTCGGAATAGTTACGGTTGGGATAGTGCTGATCGGTTATATCTTTAATCTGGTGCTGTAACCGAAGAGCGTTTAGTTAACAACTAAGCCAGCTCTTGTTGAGCTTTGATGCCAAGGGCTTGGGTGAGCTGCGGCCGGTCAAAACCGATAATAAACTCAGGTTCAATGTCTTTGTATTGGATTTCAGTTACTGGCACTCCCATTTGGCCGGTTTTCTCCACCATCCATTGGGCGGCAACGGGGTTTAAATCAACCAGCTTAACTTCGTGCGCGATACCATTTTCCTCCAGCCATGTTTTTTCCAACTTGCAGTAGGGGCAGGTGGTTGTGGAATAAACGATTACTTTCTTTGGTTGGATCTCGCTTATGCCGGCGGCGGTATGGACTAGGTCTTTAAGCTGTTGTTCCATTTTAGCTGACACCTGGTGTATGGCGGCGTCTTGGGAGAGGGCGCGCAGCATCGCCGGACGGGCTATGCCGACAACTGTCTTATTTCCTTTAGTACGCACTACGATTGAGCAAGGGACAAAACCTAGGAGCTGGGGTTCGCTTTGGCTGATTGCTTCAAGCCACTGGAGGTCGCAGACGCTTACGATTGCTCCTTCGGGGATATCAACTTGGCCAACCCAATACCATCCATGTTCTTCGGCGTAAGAGCGTATGTTACTGATAACCTCGCTAACTGAGTACTGGCTTGGTCGAAAATATGTTGGGTTCATATGTTAAGAGTGATATTTTATAAAATCTTCAAGGCTATGGGCTATCCGGGATGTTTTGCTGCTTACAAGGGAGTAGTAGATATGTTTGCCCTGGCGGCTTGTTGTTACCAGCCCGGCCAGTCGCAACTTGTGTAAGTGCTGCGAAACGGCCGACTGGGATAATCCGCAGTTAGTAATAAGTTCACGGACGTTTTTTTGTCTTTGTGATAGACAATAGATGATCCGTAAACGGACTGGATTATTAAGTGCTGTAAGTATTGATGTCGACACAAGAACATATTAGCAAATGCTAATATATTAATCAAGACTATATTTACCATGTCATTCTCGCGTCCGCCGGCTGGCGGAGCGGTAATCTACGACGTTTTTGCCTAGACTCCAGACATTATTGGTCAGTAGCTATTCACTCATTCAAAAACCGGTCATTGCGGGCCTGAGCTTGTCGAAGGCGAAGTAATCTCGTTGTTGCTATCTACGAGATCGCCACGGCATGCGGCAAAGCCGCATACCTTGCGATGACGCTGTGCTGTGGCTCATATTCGCGATGATGATGCATTTTCACGTGGGAGTTCACAAGCTATTGAACCATTACGCACGCTTGACAAAAACTTAATAGTAGTATACCATCCACCCCTTATTTTCTTAAGTGTTTTATGGTCTTTTTCTGGCGAAAAAAAGCTGCGTGGGCTGTAATAGCGATTGTTGTAACTGCCGTTGCGGTATTGCCGGTTTGGCATGTTTTGGCTGCTCAGATGGCAGCGTATAGAGACAGTGCTTACAGCGAAAATGCCATCTTAGTGGATGCGCCGCTAGGCACGGAGTTCTTGAAATTTTCAGCTTATGACCAAAAAAGAGAAGCTGTCTCGCTTGAACCTGGCAATGATGCAGGGGAGGTGCTTAGCGCTGTCCGGGCTACTAATCTTTTATGTGAGAGAACTGCTCCTTATCCTATGGCGCCGGAATTAGCAGAAGCTATGCAAGTGGTGAAGAGAGGGCCTTTAGCGCAGGAGCCGTGGAAGTATTTACTTCCTGTGCAGCAGTTCGAAAATTGTTTAAACATTCAGTTTACATATGACCCAGAAGAGAAAACTCCGGGCATGATGGCCGCTTTTCAAATAAGCCAATCAAATCTTGATGATCTTCGTATTGTTGTGTCATCGGAATATGGGCAGTCGGGAGATGCGTTGCTGGGCGCTACACTGATACATGAGATAACCCATGTTTGGCAGTATGTGCAGGCAAGGCAGAGGGAGTTGGGCAACCCGGCTTTCGGGGATTATCTATCCCCGGACTGTTATGAGGCAGAAGCCCAGGCTCACTGGATGGAGCTTGTTTATGTAGAACAGTTAATGGAAGAGGATGGTAAAGAGTTGAATAGGCTGCTGCAAGATGTGACCCGTTTAAGTTCGGAAGTGAAACCTGGCGCTTATGACGTTTGGTATTTAATACAGTTTGCCAAGCAAAACCAAACTGCCATGCAAAGTGATCCGGTTGGGGTTATTAGGGAACACTATGTTAAGCAGCATGATGGTTATTTGCGACAGTGTAATAGACAGGCTTTGTCCACAAGCTGAAATTTAGCAAGTGGGTAATCAGCTAAAGGGCTTCTTTTAACGGTTAAATTATCGTATTTTTTGATTTCGCGTATTATGATTAAGCTATGGCAGTAATATTTTTAATCGGGTTGCTTATTGGCATATCGGTCACTTGGTTGCTAGAGCTTCTTTTATACAAGCATCCTTTGCTGTGTGAGCAGGCATACGATAATCCGATTACTTTTTTTGGTTACCATGTCCACCACAGCACCGTTGGATTGGGTTGCGTAATGTTTGCCCTAGAACGTCCTAACACAGTGTCACTATATAATTTACTGGTAGTTGGTATAGGAGTGGGGGTTATTATGATGCATACCGTTAGCGAGGGTAGGCTTGTGTTTGCGGAGAA
>JAQVDI010000012.1 GCA_028698375.1 Patescibacteria group bacterium
AAAACATTCGGGTTGAAGGAGCATTATTTCCCCAAATCAAAGACATTGAAAATCCTTCAGTCTATGGCAAAATTTTTGCTTTCGGCATAACTAATGATACACAAGACCAAGTTTTAGCTTGGGATTTGGCCAGATCATTGTCGCAAAATTTTAGCAATCGTTATGTCAAAAAAGACACTAGCACCCGCGATTGGCGTAATGCTCGCGGGACCACTGATGTTTGGCAGACACAAGTTTCTTTTGCCAAAACAGTTTTTAAAAACGGTTATCCTAACGAATTTGATCAAAATATTAAAGAAATGATTAATTTAGTTGCCTCTCAAACTGCTTCTAGCCGCACAGCAATTGACAAAGCTGCCAATCAAATTAATCAACTTATCAACATCAAAAAATAAATCTTTTAATGCTTGCTCAAAACAATACCGATCTTGACACTTCAGCTTTTGCTGCTTATGTAAAAGAAATTTTTTTTACTTATGCCATACCTCTAGCTGTTGGCGGAGCAATTTTAATGTTTGCTATAGGTGGGCTAATGATTATTTATTCTGGTGGCGATGCTAGCAAAATTCAAAATGGTAAGGATATTATTACAGGCACAATTATTGGGTTGATTTTAATGCTTTTAGCTTCTATTATTTTAGCAGCCATTGACCCTGATCTGGCACAATATTTTCAATCATGATAAATAAACAAAAATTCAAAATTTCAAAACTTATTCTTACAATTGCTTTATTTTTAAGCCCAAACATTGCCTTGGCGCAAATTGAAGAAATTTTTTCGCGCATTGCCAACATTATCAACTCCGCTCTGAGTTTAATTATCCCAATTGCCGTTATTGCTGTTGTCATCGCCGGCTATCAATACATTACCAGTGGTGGTGATAGCGGCCAAATGGAAAAGGCAAAAACAAATTTAACTTGGATTGTTGTCGGCCTAGCTGTTATTATTTTTGCTAAAGCTTTAATAATTTTTATTTTATCACAATTAGGAGTTTCCTATAGTGTTTTTGGCTTATGAAAAAATATTTATATCACAGTACAATTTTAGCAACTAGCATCAAAGATATTATTTTTGATGGTCCTTGTGGAAAAATTTCCGAAACAGGTGATGAAAAAACAATTTTTTACGCTGCCTGCAACACCATTTCGGGCCTAATCAGCTGGGTTTTTATTGCAGCTGGTTTTTTAGCCGTAATATTTATCATTTATGGTGGCTATACCATGCTAGTGGCTGGCGGCGATTCTAGCAAAATTGAAAATGGTAAAAAAATGATTATTTGGGCCATTGTTGGAATTGTGGTGGTCGCTTTAGCGCGCTTCGCAGTTTATTTTGTCATTGGCTTAATCGATCCCCCACCAGGAACACCAGTTCCTCAATATTAAAACTAAAATATTATTTAGTTGTGGATAAAATTGTTTTGCAAAAATTAAAATTGTGTTATATTATAAACAAACAAACTTAGTATGGTTTTTTCTACTATACTAAGACAATAAAAAAATAATAATTTTTATGAAAAAAATGCTTTCTCTTTTCAGCCAAACCAAAACTAAACTTTTTAGTGGCGCTATTTTAGCTCAATGGATTCCAGGAGATTTAACAAGAAATAGTGATTTAGCAACATTGGTTAATACAATTTTACAAATTGCTTTTGGTCTTGCTGGCTTAATCGCAGTCGCCTATCTTATTTGGGGCGGATATCAATACATTACCAGCGGTGGTGGTGAAGGCGCAGAAAATGGTAAAAAAACCATTATGAATGCGATTATTGGTATTATTATTATTGTCGCTGCTTATGCTATAGCTAATTTTGTTTGGCAACAATTTACCGGCACAGACATTGAATCATCCACGAATCTTTAATTTAACATATGTCTAGAATAAAAGGAGGGAACAAAAATTCACTTTTTTCTCAATGGAAAAAAGTAATTCTAGTTATTAGTTTTTTCGCTCTCTTTTTAACCCCAATCCAAGTTTTTGCCCAAGAAGAATCAACCCCAACCAACACACCTTCACCAACCGAAATAAAAATTGAAGTTCCTGACATTGGTCCAACCGACATTAATGTAGTTTGGAATAATATTTGGAACTTACTTTTTGGTTTGGCTGGTATCGTGGCAGTTATTTTTATCATTTATGCTGGCTATATGTATATAACTAGTGGGGGCAATACTGATCAAATGAATAAAGCCAAAATGCAAATCATAGCAGCAGTAATTGGTTTAATTATTATTATTGCTTCAGTTGCTATCGTTCAATTTGTGGATAAAGCGCTACAAGGCAATCTACAGCTTTTCAGCGGTAATCTTTCTAGTCGATCACAAAACTCTTCTTCCAGCACCTCTCAATCAAGCAGCTCTTCATCTACAGATTCTCCCGCCGCTAGACCTGCAAGCTCAACTGATACCACTAAAATCGAGACTAATGATCAAGAGACAAAAACAAAAATTCAGTATTGTAAAAATTATGAAGAACAAGCCAAAGCCTGTTATGAAGAAGCAGCTGTTTTTTTAGCAGGCACTGATTATTGCAAAGATGCCAATAAAAATGCTCTTTCTCAAGAAGCTCAAAAAGCCTGCGATACTTTAATAAATTTTCGCGACACACTGTATGACTCTTTAGGATCAATTGAACAAAAAATTGACAACCAAACAATTACTGCAACTGATGCTTTCGTGACTTGTTACAATTCTTACGGAACAACTAAAGTTATCTTAACTTGCGACAATAAAAATTTACAAAGAACAATTACAAATGATGATAGCGCTACCCCTTCTCCTGAAACTATACCAGCCAAAAATATAACTCCTTATCAACAGTGTACTCAAGATGCAGAAAACACCTATAAATCTTGTCAAAATCAATCAAATCAAATTTGCTATACTCAACAAAAGGCTTATGAACCTTGTCTGGGTGGCATCGTCGGATTTTTAAATAATATTTTTAGCTGGAAACTTTGTCCTAAATTGAAAAAAGCTTATTATGATTGCAAGAATAATTGGCAAAAAACCTGTAGCACTAGACGTAGCCAATCCTTAGAGCTCTGTCGTATTAGATACCAATAGAACTAACTAGAAAGGACCAGGATTCGGCTTTCGGTTGCGGTTATGAGGCCCGTTTCGTTAACGTTACTTGTTAGACGATAAACGACCCAGGCATTATAGCCGACTAACGAATAACGATTTTAAAAACTTGTTTTTTCAATCACTTCTTCTGGCGTAGTAATACCTGCTAAAA
The DNA here is from genome assembly GCA_028698375.1 of Patescibacteria group bacterium. GTDB lineage: Bacteria > Patescibacteriota > UBA1384 > JAGGWG01 > JAGGWG01 > JAQVDI01. The sequence continues at coordinate 3,235 of JAQVDI010000012.1, forward strand.
CTTTGTTCCAACCATCTATAACCATTGGTACCATCCCATTTTTTATGGCAATTGCCTGAACTTCATTAGTATTGGGCTTGCCTTGTAAAATTTTATTTAAATCTGCACTTGGCTGAATCACTTCAGCAATCACCAATCGACCTAAAAAACCGGTGCCATGGCAATAAACACAACCCTGACCACGAGCTATTTCATTCGGCACTTCTGAAACTTTAAAGTATTTTTTATAAATTTCTTTTTGCGCTTCAGAAACTTTAATCTTAGCTTTACAATAAGGACAAATTCGGCGCACTAGTCTCTGAGCAATTACCAAAACCACATTACCAATTAAAAGAAAAGGTTCTATACCTAAATCGATAAAACGAACATACGCTCCGGAGGCATTATTAGTGTGCAAAGTAGATAAAACTAAATGACCAGTTAAAGAAGCTTGGATGGCAATGCTGGCGGTTTCTCGATCACGAATTTCTCCCACCATAATAATATCTGGATCATGACGCAAAATAGAACGTAAACCATTAGCAAAATCTAATTTTTGAGTCACTGGAATTTGTTCCAAACCTGTTAATTTGTACTCAACCGGATCTTCAATTGTCACAATGTTAGTCTCTGGTTTATTTAAAATATTTAAAATAGCATAAAGAGTTGTGGTTTTGCCGCTTCCAGTTGGACCAGTATTCAAAATTAAGCCATTGGGCTGCATAATAGCTTCGCGAATCTTAGCTTCAACATCTTTGCTAAAACCTAATTGCTCCAGATGCAAAGCTTGCGGGTTTTCTTCCAAAACACGCAAAACAAAAGATTCCCCATATTCAGTAGGCAAAGTGGAAACACGAATGTCTAAATCGGTTTCACCAAATCGAAAGCTAAAAGATCCATCCTGAGGCGTATCGCCACGACTAATTTCCATTTTCGCCAGATATTTAATTCTTGAAGATAAGCCCTTGTAAGATTCTTGATTCAAAACCGTCACCACTTGCAAGGCGCCGTCAATTCGCAAACGTAAAATTGCCCCATTTTTTTGAGGACTTAAGTGGATATCGCTAGCCCTGGTGCCTAAAGCACCAGCTAAAACAAGTTCTAATAATTGAGTTGTTGGTGTTTGTTGGATCGCTGTTTGTAAAGCCGCCAAACTCTTAACAGCCTCTTGGATTTGGCTTTCGCTAATAACAATTTTTTCTGGTTGCGCCTTTTTATACAACTCACTAGTTTTATTGAGCATGTCTAAACCATGGTCAATACTAGAAGATGAAGCTAGTACAAGTTGAAAACGCGCTTTTTTCTCTTGTCCTAACTTATCCAAAAAAGGCTTTAAGTTAGAATTATACTGATCAGTAGCCAATCTAACAGTTTTACTCATTTGCAAATATGGAATTAAGCGATATTTCTGGCTAATTTCATCACCCAAAAAATGCAAAATTTCCACCTGGATTGGTGAAGTTTTTAAATTGACATAACCCAAACCCAAACTTTGAGCTTGCATTTTAGCTTCCATTTCTTCACCTTCTACTTGTGAAGTAGCAACTACTTGCTTAATAATTGAAGTTGGTCGCACCATATACCTATTATAACATAAAAAAACAAGAAATTAGAATCCAAAACTTAAACAGAACCTTTAAACAAATCAGGTAGCTTCTAAATTCTATTTATGTCTTGACGAAAACTATTTTTTTGCTACAATGAAACTTACTAAAACATTATACAAACTAATAATTAACTATGAAAGTTCAACCTTTAGGCAATCGTTTTCTAATCAACGAGGAAAAAGCAGAAGAAAAAACTGCTAGCGGCATTGTCTTACCTGACACAGCAGAAAAAGAAAAATCACAATTTGGTGTTATCGCAGCCGTAGGTGATGGCAAATTAGCTAAAAACTCAGGTTTAAAGAAAGGCGATAGAGTACTTTTGGAAAAATTCGGTCCCACAGAAATAGAGATTGAAGGCAAAAATTATTTAGTGGCAGAAATTACACAAATTCTCGCTAAAATTGAAAACTAACCCAATAGCACCATCCTGAACTCGTTTCAGGATCTAATCTAGAGACTGAAATAAATTCAACATAACACATTAAAAAATAATCAAAAAAATTATGGCAAAAGACATTTATTTAGGTAAAGATGCTCGCGAAAAATTATTAACCGGTGTTGATAAATTAGCAGACACTGTCCGAACAACCCTTGGGCCCAAAGGGCGCAATGTTATTTTAGACAAAGGTTTTGGCGCTCCGGAAATTACTAATGATGGCGTTAGTATTGCCAAAGAAATTGAACTTACAGACAAAGTGGAAAATATGGGCGCAGAAATTGTTAAACAAGTGGCAGAAAAAACTAATGACACAGCTGGAGATGGTACTACTACAGCTACAGTTCTAACACAAGCGATTATCCATAAAGGTTTCGAAAGATTAGAACGTGCTCCACTTAATCCAATGGGGATCCGCCTAGGATTGCAAGAAGGTTCTAAAGTTTTAATTAATGAATTAACCAAATTATCAACTAAAATCAACAAAAAAAATGAAGTCGCGCAAGTGGCAACAATTTCCGCTGAGAATCAAGAAATTGGGGATATTATTTCTGAAATCATGGAAGCTGTTGGCAATGATGGTGTCATTACCGTAGAAGAATCGCAAACCACTGGTTTAGAAAAAACAGTAGTCGAAGGTATGCAATTTGATGAAGGTTATCTTTCTCCCTATATGGTTACTGATACTACTCGGATGGAAGCCATTCTGGAAAATCCTAATATTTTAATTTTTGACGGTAAAATTTCTAACTTAAGTGAATTCTTACCAATTTTGGAAAAAATTGCTCAAAGCGGAAAAAAAGATCTTTTAATTATTGCTGAAGAAGTAGAAGGTGAAGCTCTAGCCACTTTGATTGTTAATAAACTAAAAGGAGTTTTAAACGCTGTAGTGGTCAAAGCTCCAGGATTTGGCGACAGTCGCAAAGAAATGCTAGCAGATATTGCCATTTTAACTGGCGGTCAAGTAATTTCAAGCGATCTGGGAATGAAATTAGAAAAAACCGAAATTAATATGCTGGGCGAAACTCGCAAAGTAGTTATCAGCAAAGACAACACCACGATCATTGAAGGCAAGGGCAATAAAAAACAAATTGAAAAACGCATTGCCCAAATCAAAAATGAAATCTACAACACAGAGAGCGATTTTGATAAGGAAAAATTACAAGAAAGATTGGCCAAACTCTCTGGCGGTGTTGGCGTAATAAAAGTTGGTGCAGCCACAGAAAGTGAAATGAAATACCTCAAGGCTAAAATTGAAGACGCTTTAGCCGCTACTAAAGCCGCCGTAGAAGAAGGTATTGTGCCAGGCGGTGGTATTGCCTTAATCCTGGCCAAACGTTCTTTAGAAAACATTTCTTCCCCAGAAAAAGCAGCTGAATTTAAGGGTAGTTTTGATGCTGGCGTAACTATTTTAGCCGAAGCCTGCGAAGAACCTTTAAGACAAATGGTTTTCAACGCTGGTCACGATCCGGAAATTATAGTTAAAGAAATTCAAATCAAGAATCAAGACAAAAAAGAAAATTTTATCGGCTACGATGTTAAAGATAGTCAAATGACTGAGATGATTAAAAACGGCATTATCGATCCTTTAAAAGTTGTTCGTTTAGCTCTAGAAAATGCTGTTTCCGCAGCTTCCACCTTGTTAACCACTGAAGCAGCTGTTGCCGAAAAACCTGAAACCAAAGACAATACCCCAATGCCAGATATGAACGGAATGGGTGGTGGTATGCCAATGGGAATGTAAATTAGATGCTAGATACTAGTTTCTAGTTATTAGAAAAATAGGGTCATTGCGATATTTTACCCTTCTGTCATTCCGGACTTGATCCGGAATCTCAATAAAAAATCGGGCGCCGTCGCCCGATTTTTGTTTAACCTTGAAAAATAAACCAATTTTTAATATACTACTATCGTTAAGAAGCTTGAAAAGGAGACTAAAATGATAAAACTTTGGGGGTCATATTGTTGGTTATATTCTGAAAATAAAATACGAATGCTAATACCGGTAGCAGAAGAAAATGGTGAAGTTTTTGTTATTTCTGGTGGTGAAAAACATACCATTTCTTTTATTAACGAAGCTGGGGAAAAAATATCTATCCACACCGAACTCGAAGCCAAGAACTTCAGCCGTGAATGCGATCTAATTAGAATCAGAACTAAACCAGCCCAAACCATCTCAATAAGTCAATATTTAGGTGCAGCAGGCACCAATTATATCCAAGCATTAAACGATTTGGGGTTCTCATTAAGAAATCGCGAAAATTGGTTCCGGCCGTTAAGCCATAAATTACGCTTCAATTTGGTCAAACCAATGGTCAAAGAAGAATATCAAAACCTATCAACAAAAATTTTTATTTTGGCACGTGATATCTTTGACTCTGAACTTTGTACGCACCTCGACTTAAACGCTAAAGCTCAATCAGCCGCTATGGTTATAAGGGGCACTATTAATAGATGCTACGGCTTAGACTGGAATCTCAGAAACTCAGCCGCTTATTTTCTGACTAATGATATCGGAACCTATCGACGCTGTGTGCAGGTAGCCGTTATGAGAATGCGAAAACCTCCAACAGATTCAATCGACACACCGATAGAGATAAGTGAAATCGAATTTGAAAATCATTTACGAGAATATCTTGCCAATTTGGGCTTTGCCAAATTGCCCTAAATCTAAATTGCCCTAAACATAGGGTGATTTTTTCTTTTTCTAATCTAGTATCTAGAAACTGGTATCTGGCAACTATTGTGCCAAAGCTTTGGTTTTTTCGCGTTTTTCTAAGTCACGGACAATTACACCGCGTTTTTCTATTTTTTTGATATCGCCTTTTTCTAAAATCAAATATGCTTTTAAGGGACTTGAAAAAAATGGGCGAGAAACATAATAGCGCAAAATTTCGCCACTCGTTTCATCAAAAATCAAATCTCCCATTTTGCCAATTTTTGTTGCTGATTCTGTAAAAACCGAGGCCCCCAAAACCCGAATTCTTTTTTCTCTAATTTGTTTAATTCGTGGCAAGTCTTTTTCTTCGCAAAGTTCCTCTTCTTTATTCATGACCACTTTGTCTGAACCAAATTCAATAATATCTCGAGGTGCTAAATAATTTTTGTTCAAAAAAGTATCCAAGCCAAAAGCAATAATTTTCCCTATTTCGGGATCAATCAAAACTTCCCTAATTTTACCTAAACGACGATTTGTCTGGCTGCTAAAAACCACATCGCCTAAAACATAACGCAAACTTTGCATAATCAATATTATTCTAGCATTAAAGTTAAAAACTTTACACTTAATCAGACTTCTCACCTCGTTCGAAATGGCTAAAATAGGAAATTAGCTAATGTATGTCGGCATTAAGCCTAAATTGCGAGCACGTTTAATTGCCTTTTTAACCCTTCTCTCATGTTTGGCACAAAGTCTAGAACGACGTCTACCAATAATTTTACCGCTATCAGTTAGATAATGGTTGAGCAACTCAACATCAGTAAAATCAATTTCGCCAATTCCATCTTTACATAAATAACATCTACCTTTTGCCATAATTATAAATTTAAATTTTATATTTAGAAATCTATATCATCAATATCAATAATTTCGTCATTGTCTTTTTTGTCTTTGGCAGACTTATTAGCCCCAGTTTTTTTAGATGTTGGGACGGAATCAGTTGCTTCTGTCTCCCCATTGTTGACCTCATTTACCATACCTTTTTGCCCCAATAAAACCATATTTTCAGCGACAATTTCCGTTGTTTGTCTTTTGGCTCCATCTTGTCCCTCCCAACTACGAGTTTGCAGTCTACCTTCGATCAAAATTGGTGTACCCTTTTTCACATATTGACCACAAATTTCAGCTAACTTGCCCCAAGCCACCACATTATGAAATTCAACTGAATCTTGATTCTCACCGCTAGAATCTTTGAAACGACGATTAGTTGCCACAGAAAAAGAAGTCACAGATTGCCCGCTAGGGATAGAGCGTAGTTCTGGATCACGAGTTGCGTTACCAGCGATAATTGCCTTGTTAAATCCTCTCATATTATTCTTTTAAAATTTTTTCTAATGCTTTATCTAATTTTTCTGCTTTTACTTTTTTGTTTATTTTTTTAATTACTTTTTTCTTTGGGCTTTTAGTTTTGGCTGCTCCTGTTTTTTTCTTAACTGCACCTGCTTGCCGCTCCACTCTTTTTAACTTTGCCTCGTGACCGGATTTAACTTTTGTATAAGGAAATTTAACCATTAAAAATCTTAAAATATCCGATTCGTGGTCTAAGTCTTTTTTTAACTTTAACATATCATTGCCACCAAGAGTAAAAAAGGTTTTTAATAAAAAAACTTTAGTTTGCTTTTTTATTGGGAAAACTAAATCTTGTTCACGATTTTCCTGCAATAAAATTTTACCTTTAAAATTATTAACTAAACTAACAATTTGTTTTTGCACTTTTGGAACATCTACTTGCAAAGGAATTAAACACACCAACAAATACTCTTGCATTTAAAATATTTATTTTTTAACTTTTACACTTTAACATAAGATATGCCAATTTGTAAAGATCTAAACTAATTTATAAAGATTGCCTTTAATCTCTTTAAAACGCTGACCAAAAATATCCCACTTAAATTTTTTAAGTACAAATTTACGAGCATTCAAACTTATTTTTTTTCTCAAACGTTGGTTTTTTAAAATTATAACCACTTTTTTAGCAAAATCCTCTCTACTATCAGCAATAATAATCTCTTCATTAGGCTTAGCACCAATACCTTCATTGCCAAAAGAAGTGGTGATTACAGGTACCCCCAAAGCCATTGCTTGAAGAATCTTATTTTGCACTCCGGCCGCAAAACGCAAAGGGCATATTAAAACTGCCGCACTTGAAATAGCTTTAGGCAGATTAGGCACAAAACCGAAAAATTTAGTTTGATCTCCCTCAATTAAACCTTTCATTTTTAACTCATTAACGCTATTCCCCACCACTATAAATTCACTTTTTGGTAAAACCTGAATAATTTTTGGTAAAATTTCTTTCTTGAAATAAAAAACCGCATCTAAATTATGATTATAAAGCTCCCCAAAATAACCTAAAAACATAATTCTATTTTGAAAAAATTTCTTTCTTTTTTGCTTATATCTGGTAAATTCTATATCAACCCCGTTGGGCATTACAATCACCTTTCTTTTAACACTTTGAGTAAAAACTTTTTTTTCATCGTCCGAAATTAACCAAGTTTCCTCAAAAAACCTAGGTAAAAATTTTTCTATAAAACTAATTTTGAGGGCTTCAAGCCAAAAGAAAATTTTCCACAAACCTCGACGATATGGCAAAGATCGCCTCAATTCAACTGAAATTAAATCAGTTAAATCAAGAATTTTATAAATGCCTTTTATTTTCCAAACATAAGATGCCATACGAAAAAGATGACAATAAATCACCTTTGGTTCATGTTTCAACGCCTTCTCTACTGCTTTTTTCATTAATGAGGAATGATAATAAAAATTTTGTGCAGGTAAAGGCGAAAGAATTGAAGCATAAACTTGTATTTTTGATTGGATGATGGGCATTGGCACTAAAGTAATTTTTTTTACATATTTCTTTAGTTTTTGAGCTGAAAGTTTTTCGTTTTTAGTGGCATAAAAAGAAACTAAATGGACATCATTATTTTTTGCTGCTTGTTTCAAAATGTTAAAAGTCCTTAGCTTGTCTCCTCGCCAAGGTGGATAAGGAACCCTTGAAGTTAAAAACAATATTCTCATGATAATTTTTTCTTTAACGATTTCAAAGCTTGCCAAACTTTTTTCGGTGATTTAAGTAAAGATAAATTTTGCCATAAAAATTTGGGAGAAAAGAAAAAACGACTATTCAACTTTTGAATTAAATTTTCCATTTGTCGTGAGGTTAAATTTTTATAATTAAGTAAACTTTTTTTTTGAACATCTACTGGATAATAAGTTTTTAGCCATTTATTTTTCTTCGCCAAATCATAAAAACGGGTTCCCGGGAAAGGACAAGCCAAAGAAAACATCACACTCGCTGGCTTCATTTTTAAAACCTCGTGCAAAGTTTTCATAATAGTATCTTCTGTTTCCCAAGGCACAGCACCAATTAAAATGTTTATTTTCGGTGCTATGCCATATTTTTTCAATAAAGCCACCTTATTTTTAATATCACTAGCCACAATACCTTTACGTAAATAATTTAAAGCTTTTTGGTCAAAAGACTCCACTCCCAAATCTACATAAACACAACCTGCCTGTTTTAAATAGCTAACAATTTTCTCGCCCAAACGATCGGTGCGTGCCAAACATCCCCAATTAATATTCAACTTTTTAATCCCCTCGCTGATTTCCTTAATGTGTTGTTCGCTTTGGATAAATTGATCATCAACAATAGAAACTGATTTAAAACCAAGGTTGGACAACAATTTAAATTCTTTAATGATATTTTTGGCACTACGAAAGCGAACTATTGGCTTATTGGGATGATGTTTACGATATTCTAATTCCGTAGCAAAATTAGCAGAACAAGGCACACAAAAAATACATTGCCCAAAACAACCTCGCGAAGTCAACATCACTGTCCAGGGAAATTGATTAATTTTTGGGTTATAATAAAGTTTATTGTCAACCAAATCTCTAGCCGGAAAAGGCAAAGAATTTAAATTATTAATTAGTTGTTCTGGTTTATTGTGTCTTATTTGGCCATTCACCAGATAAGATAGCCCCTTGACTTTTTCTAAATCGGGGTAAGAGAGTAGCAAATTTTGAATAATTTTTTCTGCTTCTCCTCTTACAACTATGGTTTTCTGGTCTGTAAGAAATTTTTGAGGAAATTGGGTAGGTGCTGGACCCGTAAAAATTGTCACAACGTTTTTGCGCATACTACGAATAATTTTTAGAGTTTTTAAATCAGTTCTTAAAGACAAATTAACACTGTGGATAAATATAAAACTACTTTTATCTTTTTTTAAGAAATTATTTAGATCACGCTCGTGCCAATTCATGGCCGCCCCATCAACATATTTAACTTTGAATCCTAAATCGCGAGCAATTGCCGCTTGAATTAACACAAAAATATTAGGTATGGGGTAAAGAGAATAAGTACAACCAAAAACTCTTTCTACTGGGCGTTCATCTTTTGTTAGCGACGGCGGGTTTAAAAAAACTATTTGCATAAATTAATTTTTCTTTAATCTACTATAGCAAAATTTATAATACAAATTGCAACATTCTGGAAAAACTCTTAACAACCTGTTAAATTAGTATTGATGTTGAAAGAAAAAATTAAAGAAATACAAACAAAAAAAGAAATGGCATTTTTAAAAAGCTTTGATAAGAGCCAAACTTTTTTAGTTGGCGGAGCAATTCGTGATTTTATTTTACAAAAACCAACTAAAGATTTTGATTTTGTAGTGATTGATAAAACCGGTGAAGAAATAGAAAAAAAATTGCAACAATATGGAAAAGTGGAAGAGGTGGAATCGCGCGCTTTTGGTGTTTTTAAATTTATACCAAAAAACTCTAACCTAATTTTTGATATTGCCTTACCCCGTATAGATCATTGGACCGGCTTGGGATATAAAGATCTAAAAACTCAAATTGGAGTTTCTTTAAAAGAAGATTTAAGCCGCCGCGATTTTACAATTAATGCTTTAGCAATTAATTTGAATGGTGAGCTTGTTGACGAATTTGGAGGCATACAAGATCTTAACCAAAAATTAATTAGAGCAGTTGGTGACCCAAACGAGCGATTTCGCGAAGATCCATCTCGTATTTTACGCGGTTTACGCCTTGCTTGTGTTTTAGATTTCAAAATTGAAAAGAAGACATTGGCCGCAATGATTAATTTAGCTGAAGAAATCACAAAACCAGCTCATGGAAACGACACGCGAGTTGCACCGGAAGTTATGGCCGGTGAATTTTTAAAAGGTTTTAGCGCTAATTCCACAAGAATAATTAAGCTTTTAGATAAAACCGGCATTTTAAAATTGCTTTTACCAGAAATTGAGAAAATGAAAGGCGTCAAACAGCCAGAAATTTTTCATGCTGAAGGCGATGTCTTCAATCACACTTTAATTGCTCTAGAAAAATTAAAAAATTTAGAAACAAACCCCAAATTAGTAAAAAGCGCTATTCCCATTGATCCCAAAAGCATTCATGCAAAATTAGCAATTTTGTTTCATGACTTAGGAAAACCAAAAACTTTCCGCAGCGCAAAAGAAACCGGCGATCGCATTCGTTTTACTGGCCATGATATTGCTGGCGCCAAAATGTTAGAAATAATTTTTAAGCGACTGCCTTTAAGCGTTTTTGAAAAAGATACGCCCCTACATGTGGATAAAGAAAAATTAATTTGGCTTGTTAAGCACCATATGGTTTGCGTTGCGGTTGATCCAGAAACAATCCGCCTCTCCACTATGGAAAAATATTTTTTTAATCCGGATAATCGCGGAGGTGAGCTTTTAGCTTTAAGTTTTGCCGACATATCCGCCACCATCCCCAAAAGCGGCAATCCTGATTTTTCTTTATTCAATGGTTTACTAAAAAAAATAAAAAGTGTGGCTGAAGTTATTAATAAAAAACAAGGTGAAGAGGCGCTCCCCCATTTTTTAGATGGCACAGAAATTATGAAAATTTTAAATTTAAAGCCCGGTCCTAAAATTGGTAAAATTAAAAACGAACTCCGCGACTTACAACTAGCTGGCAAATTAAAAAGTGAAGACGAAGCAATAAAATATTTAGAGAACAATAATCTAAAATAATTATTTTTTATTCCCTGGGTGAAATTTTCTATGGATCTCTTTCAAATGCTTATCCGTTACATGAGTATAGCGCTGAGTCGTAGTAATGGAAGAATGACCCAAAATTGCCTGCACCGATCTTAGATCAGCTCCACCTTGCAAAAGTGATGTCGCCGTCGAATGACGCATCGTATGTGGAGAAACTTGTTTGGTAATGCCCGCTTTCATAGCATAATATTTAATTAATCTTTCTACGGAGCGAACACCAAGCCGTAAATCTTTTTTTGTGCCTTTGTTGTGTATAAATAAAGCTTCATCAATATCACTTCTTTTATTCAAATAATTTTTAATAGCATCAATGGCTGAATCGGTTAAAAAAACAACGCGGATTTTACCCCCTTTACCCCGAACAGAGAATTCGCCCTTTTTTAAATTAACATCTTTACGATTTAAACCCGCCAATTCACTTACCCGCAAACCAGTTGCAAACAAAGTTTCTAAAATGGCCCGATCACGTAAATGCTGCTCTTTGCCACTGCTGGGAATAGCCTCAAA